>JBHLND010000033.1:0-15115 GCA_048937485.1 Promethearchaeota archaeon | reverse complement strand
GACGCGCGCAAGCTGGGTCAAAACTTGGGATGCAACAAAAGCCCTTGAACTTCAGGAAGCAGCATACAAGTTAGCGAAGGAGTTCGGATCGCCACAGAGAACCGCTGAGGCGATGGCAGATATGGGACGAATTTCTGAGGTGTTGGGCGAGTATAATCTTGCCCTAGAATGCTATCAGAGCAGTCTGGAAACCTTCGAATCTCCCGAGATGGAACTATACAGAGAGCTTATTGATTCTCCTAGCTTCTGCATGTCTAGAACCTACTGCGAATTGGGAGATGGTATGAGTGGATTAGAGTGGATAGATAGTCTGATCAATCTCTTAGGACCGAAAGCAGATGAACATCCATACCTCTACGGTCAAAGGGCTGAAGCTTTGGTGCTTCTAGATAGGTTAGATGAGGCTGCTAAGCAATTAGAAACTTGTCAGAGGCTTTCATTGAAATCCGGCGATGAAGGATACATGAGCCTATACGACTTGCCGATGGCATACTTGGAGATAGCTGAGGGCGAACCGATAACAGCAATAGGAAGACTCGAGCCGGGTTACAAATTCTATACAACGGCGCCTGCGGCAATTTACATCAATCGTTTCCTGATTGCACTTGCAAGGGCAGAGATTGCCACTAATCTTAGGGAAATTGAACCGGATGTATCTGAACAATGGCTGTCAAAGCTTGGTAGGCATGCACGTGAAAAGAATCTACCCGGTATATTCATGTTGCATGCTTTACTCAAGGCCGACTATCTCATAGCAAGAGGATTAAGAAGTGAGGCGATTGAAACGCTTAGCGAAGCGGTATTAGATGAACACTCTGATACTTCGAACACTCTCTATCAGAGAATCGTCAACAAGATAGAGGACCTAGAGGTTCATTGAGCTAATGCTATTCGTCCCCGCCTTCGAGTGCTTTCAATGTGATGTCCAATGCAGTTCCGCGTATCTTCTCTACTTTTTCAACTTGCTCGGAGAGTTGTTCAAACGCCTCTCGTTGCGAGAGAAGAGTTCTCTCAACTATAGCAGCAACCGCATCAGAACGGCTTTTGAAAATGCCAAGCTTAACGAGATTATCCAGAATGTCCACCAAATCTTGGCCCAGCCGGGTCATCACTGAAACATTCCTTGCTCCTGATCTCTCAACACCTGCAATCAGTCTCTTACGCATCTCATCACGCAGGCCTAATTCTGATTCATCGCTCTCTTTGGTTGCTTTCCTTTTGGCCATTGAAACAATCCTCTTTTTTTTTCTGCCATTGATTACGCAGTTCAAGTATATAAATATGTGATAACGTAATTATGTAATGTTTCACAGTGATTATAGCCATAAACGGGTTAATTAAGTTGCCATGAAGGGGTTAACATTTATATAGGATAAGTCTTAAGTATTTAGTTGCCTAAATCAGGTTAACTCTCGAAGCTAAGGAGGAGCAGGCAACGTTCACCAGTCTTCGCTATCCTACAACGCAACAAGGCCATATCTGGCTCAGACGTCGCCAAAAAGAACGACCGTCAAAGATAGCTGCGGACCTGAATGTGAAACGCCCCTTCGTGAGTAAAGCTCAGAGAATTGCGGAGGCACGAATCGACAAGCTGCTCCGGCATGCTGCATCGATCAACCGAATCAAAGTCAGACACATCAGCAGCCAATACGGTATTGCTGTGGGTCACTGTCCAGCATACAATACTGAGACCTACATTCTCTATTCACCAAAGATAGGCATTCAGACTTGGTTTGCTCATCAAGGGGATTGTGGAAACTGCGACCAACTCGACAAATGCACTCAAACACTGCGACAACTAGCCGAAGAGTGGGATGTTCCCATTCCAGACGAACGGCCTCCTACTGACTTGTCAGTATACCTATTCGATGTGATAATGAGGCGGCTAAAATGGGTCCAGGGGTCCAAGGGGGAGTAGGACAGAAATCCGAAGCGTGTCCTATCCCACCATTTCCCCATCAGAAGAAACAGAATCAGTCGATTCTAGTTACTTTCACATTAAGCCTCAGTTTCTCAGCACTCATTCTTTCAAATCTGCTTGTTTTCAGCGGCCTTCCCCTTGTCCTTCCGCCAGGATTCATCATCCCCCAAGCTCCAGTAGGAACAAACGTGTACCTAGCTCGGGTCGATAACAGTGGCAATGTTTTGTGGAATCATACTTATGGCAGTCTTGATAGAGATGTGGGACACTCTGTCATAGAATGTTATGAGGGGGGTTTTGCCATAGCAGGTTCAACAGATGGCTATGGGTCTGGCAGCAGAAGTATGTGGTTGGTGCGAACAGATGGCGCGGGTCGTCCTAGATGGAATCAAACCTACGGTGGAACAGGATGGGATGAGTGTCATGACCTAGTGGAGTGTGAAGATGGAGGACTTGCCATTGTAGGCGAAACTTTCAGCTTCGGAGCCGGAGAAAGCGATGCCGTCCTGCTCAAGACCAGCCTCCTCGGAGATGTAATGTGGACCAGGACTTTCGGAGACTCTGGAATCGATATTGGGACATCAATTGCCAGATGTGAAGATGGCGGATTTGCCATCAGTGCGACAACCACCGACGTGGATTCGGGATTCACAGATATGTGGCTGATACGGACGGATGCGTTTGGTGAAGTGGTTTGGAACAAGACCTTTGGCGGCCAGTATAATGATGGAGCAAACTCAGTGACCCTCTGCCAGGATGGAGGATTCCTCCTTGTTGGGTACACGCAGTTATTGGATTTCGATCTCGGAACACTCTGGTTGGTTCGTACTGACGCGGAAGGAAATCTCATCTGGGACCACGGAATTCGTGAATCCCAATCACAGGAGGGTTGGTCAGCTATAGAATGCGCAGATGGAGGCTTTGCAGTCATTGGAACAATCGAAGCCACCTACAATCCAGCCGATATCTGGTTCTTACGAGTAGATGCGGAAGGAGCCCTTGTTTGGACGCAAGTTATTGGCGGATCTGCAGTCGTTGATTCTCTAGGCGGATACTCCGTTTTGGCGTGCTCCGATGGAGGTTTTGTCATAGCTGGCAAGTTTGGATTTGAAGGCAGCCAAAATGATCTTTGGATGGCACATACCAATGACAATGGGGAAATCGATTGGAGCGTAAACTATGGTGCGTTCCATTCGGGCAGCGGATTCCTGCTGGCCGCTTGTTCTGATGGAGATTACATCATCACTGGTGCCATAAATACACCAACCGAGTCATTATCTATGCAGGCGGGATGCTCCCAAGCTGATAGTCTGAAATTGATGACCTTGAATGAAAGAGAGACCAGGTTTCCAATTGCATCTAGAGAGTTTGAAGCCTGATTCATGCAATAAGAAATCAGGAGTGGAAGTATTGAGAAGAACAATAATTGGCGGGGTAGTGGTCATAGCGATTTTTCTTATCTTTACACCAGTAACAGGCCTCGCTATCTCAGGAGTTTGTAACGATATATCATGTCTTGACTATGAGGCATCTTGGACGGATATGAGTCCAATCACTGCACCCCCTAGTAGAGCTGATTCATCTCTAGTCTATGATAGTGAATCGGATGTAGTGATCTTGTTCGGCGGAATTCTTGGCGTAGGTAGGGGAAAACTAAATGATACGTGGGCCTATTCCTATGAGTTAAACACTTGGGTCAACAAATCCCCTGCGGCGGCGCCAGATGTCAGATCAGCGCGTATGATGGCCTATGACTCTGAGTCAGATCGGGTGATTTTGTTCGGCGGATTCATTCGACTTGATGCGCTTCCAACAGGACATGTCTGCTACAATGACACTTGGAGTTATGACTATAACACCAACACTTGGACCAACCTTGAGCCTGCGACCGCGCCCACGGCAAGAACCTATGGTGCGATGGCTTACGACGAACAGTCAGATAGAATCATCCTTTTTGGTGGGATTCTGGAGGGGACCAGCATTGCAGCGGACACTTGGGCGTACGATTATAACACGAATACCTGGGAAGAGATGAGCCCTGCGTCGCACCCATCACCCCGTTTTCAGGCAACCATGGCATACAATTCAGGAGCAGACAGGATGATTCTCTACGGAGGCGTTAATCCTGCTGTCCTCCAAGACACCTGGGCATATCATTATGAGGGCGACACTTGGACAAATGTCAATCCAAGCGAGCATCCTACTGAAGCGCCCGGTCAGATGACATATGATTCGGAGGACGATTTGTGCATATTGTTTGGGGGAAGCTATGACTTTGAGGAAACATTAATGAGCTCCGCAACTTGGGGCTATAGCTATTCAACAAACTCTTGGACTAGCTTTGCTGTGAATTCACATCCAGAAGGACGTTGTCGTGCCATACTTACCTACGATTCGAACTCCGATGTGGTCATATTATTCGGCGGAATGGGTGTCGGTCGCTATGACAACTTGTTCAACGACACTTGGGTCAACAGCATTGACCCTGTCACACCTACCACAACAACTACCACGACAACCACTACGACCACTACAACAACCATTCCGGTAATCGACCCACTCTGGATAGTAGCGGGTGTAGGTGCGGTTGTAATCGTTTTGGTTGCTGCGGTATACATAAGGAAAATGTGAAGACTCCGAATGCAGTGAGGGGGATTTCCCTCTCACAACTTTTTCTTCTAGCTGAATGATGCGACAGTGTCATTGGGACTTACAAAGAGGTGTTGCGCAAAGGTATGACATGCCTATCCTTGTTAACAGGAGAATTAAACACCAGTTCTTTGCTATAAAACCTGAAACTAATCCAAGGTGAGAGAGGTACATGTCCGAAAAACCAAGCCTAACACTCGATTTTGTGTATAGATTCTGTCATGATATTGATGCAATGCGTGAATTCTATACCGATTTTGTGGGGCTGGAAGAAACCGTCCATGCAAACGAAGAAGGTTATGCCTTCATTGGGTACAAATGTGGAAGCCTCACTATGTACTTTCTGAGGGGGGAAACTGTGAAACCGGAGAAAGCAGGTTGGACGAAGCAACTAGGTTATTCAAGTGGATCAGTTGAGAGAACCTCTTATTCAATTGGAATGTCGGAACGGAAGTTTCGATATGCTGTAAAACGTCTTCGTAAAGCCAATGTGGAGGCTTTTAGTGATGTCCCACTATGGCTTCATGATGAGTACTGGTCTTACATAGTGCAGGATCCAATGGGTGTAACCATTGAGATTCACACGAAGCCTATTGAGAAACCTCCGAACGGTCAGTGGTCTTGGTAAGGACCTGTCAGCTCTTCCTGAAGTTATGTTGCGCAAAGGCACGAAACGCATTACCATCAACTACATAGTATGTGCGGCTCGTATATCCACCATAACTCTCAAGACTGTATTCTATGACAGATCCATCTTCGAATCGATGAGCAAGAATGGAATCTGAGAAGAACTTCCTGTCGAGTCCCCATCGTTCATGAAAGCCAGCAATCCTTGCTATGCGCACATTCATCACATCTTCACTATCTCGTTTCTTGGATAGTTCATCTAGCGTGGTTTGCTCAGTGATGAAGAGTCCGCCCTTCTTCAGAATGTAGGAAGCCACCTCTTCCTCTAGGTTCCTCTCAGAACTGGAGTCCTCTATGTCATCAGTAAAGAGCTGGCTGCCAATAATCTTGGTTCCAGGAGTCAGCATTTTCTCGCCCTTTTGTTTGGCAAAGATAGCCCCTTCTCGAACAGCTTTTGCCCGCTTTCTGGCCTGCTCCTTCTTCCGTTCCAGACCAGTTTCATGTATGTTTTCTTTTGAATCTGGCAGATTGTAGGGCCTCCGGAGTGTTAATTCCAGTAGTGGTAGTATCGGTGATAATTGTTGTCCATCCGGCTGAGATGGCAAGGGTGTAATGTCTAATCAATTAATGTCAACGAAACGTAGTAATTTGCCCATATAATTGGCGGATGGAGATTTACGTAATGGTAGGTGATGATAAAGGGAAGACCCGTTGACAAAGAGTTATTGCTGTACCAATCGTATCCAACATCTACACCGAAGTACCTATGACCAAAGCGGAAGTGGTCGTCGTGTTGCTTTGCACAGTAGGATATGCCAGACTGCAAACACTCATCAGGAAAGAGAACATCGATGAAGGCGAAATCCCCAAGTGGAAGAATGCATCTAGAAATGAATCTCTCCAATGACGTTTGGTAGTCCGGGTCCAGCTCGGAACCGCTCGCCAGTCTGCACTCCACCTTCATCGGATTCACTACATTGTCAACAAAAGCTTCGCTGGTCGATGAATTCTCTAATGATGGCAGGTATGTTATCTTAGCCAGAATCCGTGTTTGATTAAGCTCCTCAAATGGAACAGGTCCTGAAATCTCATTCCAATTAGTCCCATATACACCAAAGACACCGATCTCGTATGTGAATTCATCCTGGAGTTCTAGTCCCCAGGAAAACTTATTCTCATAAGGAATAAACGGCTGGTAAGCAATAATCGCAAGAATAGAGAGAAGTATTGCAGAAGATATGAAGGCGGCCAATGACTTTTCTCTCAATTCGATACCCCCAGTACCAGGTAGCGTTTGGCTCTTTTCTCCTTTATGCTTGAAGAAAACCATCCTACTTCCTTGCATAGAGATTCGCCTTCAATGCAAGCACTTCCTTAGCTTCTTTATTTCTACCAAGGATTTTGAGACTGGAAGCTATCTGACTCAATGTGGTTCTTCTCAGCAGCCTGTGAGTGGGATCAGATTTGGATAATCCACCAAGCTCATCCAAGGGATTATCCCACTTGACACCTCTAATACCTTCAATCCAGAGCTCATTTCCATTGTGAGTGATAGTTTCGCCATTTGGTAGAAAGTAGAGTCCAGGAATGGATTTGTGAGGATAGGCGGGAGCGAGTCCAGTCATGAGTTGTGTGTAGAGATAACCATCCTTTGCCATAGCAATTAGGAAAGTTGGCTCGGCCCCATAATATGTCGCTTTGTACATGCCCTCTATATGCTTGGCTGCATCTTCTGAAATGCGGGGTGCATCGGGATCAGGTTCTACGGCTTGCACTCGATAGACATTCAACTCAGCTACAGGATATCTTGGATTTACATAGGTTGCACTGTAAGGATGTTTTGAGGTCTTGCGCTTGAAATTGAATCGGACTGCATTCCCAGAGGGTAAACGAAACCCATTCCCTTCTGGTGTCAATTCAAACCGTGCATGCCAGTAAAGCTTCCCATCTCTATAATCGACATGGACCATATTGTTCCAAAGCCCAGCGTAATAGCCGGCCAGTAATGAGAGGTCCTTTATCTCGGGAGCCTTGGTCGGTTCCTGGAGCAGATCGTCTTGCTTTCTCCGGTATAGTGTTGCGCCATTTGCCTTTAGAAGCGCCTCGCGTACATCACGTCCAAGAGCATGTGGGTTCTCCTTGTCACTAGTGAAGCCTTCCATGTTTGTTTGAACACTGACTCCAAAATCATATTCAGGAATCCAATAGAATGTGCTTCCATAACCTATCGATCCGCCGCCATGGCCAAGAATCAGTGGAGTAAATCCGCTGTATATGTCCACTCCAAGTCCATAGTTCAGACCCTTCTCCTTAGTAAAATGGGGTCGAATCATTTCTTGAAATAGGCTCTTCTCCAGTATGACTTCTCCTTCGTAGAAACCCTCGTTAAGAAGAAGAACCAAGACCTTCGACAGATCATTGCAGCCAATCCAGACGTCTCCACATCCATAATCGAGTGATGCTGCAAATTCGCATTCATTTACACCATCTTCTGTCCCAATGGCTACATTCTCTTCTCTCAATGCCTCTGTGCTACCAAGACGTAGCGTACTCATTCGTAGTGGCTTTCCAATCTTTTCCCTCGCCCAATCTGGATATGCCATTCTTGTGATTCTCTGAAGAGCATAGGCAACGGCATCCATTCCTACGTTGGAGTAGTAGTATCTGTCATTTACAGGGGCAACCATCCACTGGTCCTTTATGCTCTCAACCATTTCATTGAAAGTGTATGGAAACTCACAACCAAAAATGCCCCCTACCCTGGGGTCTCGAGGAAGTCCTGCACGGTGAGAGAGAAGATGTCTGAAGGTTATTTTTCTGTACTCATCTTCGTCATGACGGCTGTTTATGGTGAACTCGGGCCAGTGATCAACCAGCCTGTCATCCAGCGTGACGAGCCCGTCCTGAACTGCCAGCATGAATGAGAGTCCAGTGAATACTTTGGTGGTCGAGCCTATCTGGAAGATTGTATCTGTATCAATCAATTCTGTTCTAGCAAGACTCCTGTATCCAAAACCTTCCCTCCAAATGGGTCCATCTCTGGTTACAATAGACATTGTTGCACCTGGAGTAGGTCCCTTTTCAACACGCTTCTGGATTTTTCTTCGTGTGCGTTTGATGATGGCTGCATACTTGGATGATGAGGTCATAGTCGACTCCTCCAATTCTCTAACTTACTAGGATTATGATTTGCATGGTTTTTCATTGTACTATTCAACTCCATGTTTTCAATTCGTAGCGCCACGATTGGGATAGAATGGATAATATCCTACGGATTTGCGGAATTCATTATAATATAAGGAGGAGGGTTTTAATTTCCGAGTTCAGATTATATTCGGAAAACAGACAAGCAATGTCATACTACTTCAAATCCTTATCATCTGGTTTATGTGCCCTGATCGAGTATACCAAAGGCACCTGAATCTCCGCATGTTCATACCTCCAATAACCATCCACACCTCTTTTCATGAAAGGAAACGCCTGAAACGGGGATATTGGAAACTCATGCAAGAATTCAATGCGCAATCCGGCCGCAGCAATAGCAGATATGACATCCCCCATTCCATGGGCCCATTCATAGTCAAACTGCGGCTCAATTTTGGCTCCAGTATATGAGCCATCTACATGGTACTCGTAGGGCTCTGGCTTATGGAAATAGCTGCAAATCAAATGAAAATCATCCTCAGCCTCGTTATCGAACATCCAAAGAACAGGGTGGAATTCAGCGATGTAGAATGTGCCGCCTGGCTTGAGGAAATGAGCCACAATCTCTGCCCAATGATTTACGTCATTTAACCAGCAAAGTACACCGTATGAGGTGAAGACTATATCGAATTGCTCGTCAAGCACTTCTGGAAGGTCATAGATATTGGCTTGGATGAACCTGGCATGGAGCCCGGTCTCTTCTGCAAGTTCCCGGGCCAGTTTGATTGCCTCCTCTGAGAAATCAACGCCTGTGACTCTTGCGCCTTCCCGTGCCCATGAAAGCGTATCAAGACCAAAGTGACATTGAAGATGTAGGAGGGATTTTCCTGCCACATCGCCAAGCTCCTCCAATTCAATAGAGTTTAGGTTGGTTTTCCCAGCAACGAAGTCCTGAGTCTTGTAGACATCAGACGAATAATGCTCCTTAGCGAATTGATCCCACATCTTCCGGTTTGCTTCGAAGTACCTACGGAGATTTTTCATGCTTGTTGCTTTGATAAGCCGGAATAAAATCTGTCCGATGAGGGTATAGAGGTTATTCTGTGGCCCGTCCAGCAGTTCATCGGCTATGTACTCTCTTTGCAGTCATTGGATTAAGCTGAATTATTTCATCCGCATAGCGGTCATTCAAGATTCTTAGAACCATGTGGCCGGAAGCTGAATCGATGTCAAAGACATGCACGGCACGTTCCAGAGGAGTTGGACTGGACAAGTAGTAGGTCACAATAGCCATTATTCCAGCGATGAGCAATGCGAAGACAAGACTGGGATTGACGGCAATCCCGGATACGATTGCTAGAAGAGTAAACGGTGTAAGAAGTAGCGTAACCAAGATGAGAATACCATTGCAGAGGGAAACCGGAGTCCTGATTCGGGCCATTTCTTCGAAGGAGAGTGCGTGTACATCGCAAGTGGGAATTGATATTCTTGAGACTGAGCCCCCTCTTGGCATGGACCGGGCGGAAGAAACAACCCTTGCGCTTGGAAAGGAACCACCGTACATACTCCGAGCTTGGATACGGTCAACTCTTGGTATGGCAGGAATTGTTCCCTCCGTTGTGGCTGGTTTGCCGCAGACTGGACATCTATCAGGAAACACAGCCCTCCTGCCATCTATTGTTATCAATTGACCTTTACGACTCAATTTGGCACAGCCCTTAATACTAATTCTTCAAGCAGGGATTGGACTTCTTCTCTTATTTAGTTTGAGAGCAGTTGCGTCAGTATGTAAGCCTATATTGGACTCTGCACCCGGATAATGCGGCTCGGTTATGGCACTTTCAGGTTTTTGGGAGGTTATCCTGATGAAGCATCGAATAATCCTAGCTGCACTTGTGACTTGTGCGCTCCTGTTTATGTTTAGCGCCCCAATCAGCTCAGATGCCCTGTTGCAGATAGATGGTCCTGAGCCGCGTGGAATGCATGGAATGGTATTTGACTCCCATAATGAAGTAGTTGTCATTTTTGGAGGAACAACTTTGGAGGGCGGCATTCATTCCCTTGGAGACACCTGGATGTATGATTACGCAGCAAACACATGGACTGAAATCGTTTCGACTCCTTCACCGCCAGCACGCTCCAACCTGGCAATGGTCTACTGCAACGAAACAGAGGAAATAATTCTCTTCAGTGGTCAGGGAATAGCTGACACTTGGTCATTTGATGTTCAGTCACAGACTTGGTCTGAAGTATCGAGTTCAACCAATCCCGGGATTCATCACTCACATGGAATGGCTTACGACCCTCGGGAGAATGTGGTAATTCTCTTTGGGGGATTTGGTGCTGATGGCATGGAACGCAACGATACCTGGAAATTCGATTGTGACACTCGCGAATGGACAGAGCTTTTTCCTGAAACAGCACCTCTGGCAAGATACGGACATGTAATGGTCTACGACGAGTCCATCAACCAGATTGTGCTCACAAATGGGAATACAGCATACCAGGGTCATCAGGATGATACATGGACCTACAATGTTGTGACCAATACTTGGACTGAAATCATAACCACAGGATCGCCGTGGGCTCTGAAATGGCCATCAATGACCTACGACTCAGTGAGTCAGAAATGTATCCTCTTTGGAGGACAAATTGGAGATACTGCCATTGACCATACGTTAAGTTATGACGCTCAATCAACCACTTGGTCGAATCTCTATCCCACTGAATCGCCGCCGGCACGAATATGCTCAGGGTTTGCATTTGATTCCGTCAATGAGGTTTCCATATTATTTGGAGGATGGTTGGTGGAGGGAGGGCAACTTGGAGATGCATGGGCCTATACGTTCGATACGAATACATGGGTGATGATAGAGGACAGCACTGTTATCACATCCACAAGCACTACTACATCAACTCCCACGACGACATCAACCTCTACAACAACGGACCCCCCTCCAGACTTGACCTTGGCTTATGTTGCGGGGGCGGGAATTATAATTGCAGCAATAGTGATTGTGATTCTTGTGAATCGAAGATAATGGAGGTCTACACGAATGAAGACTCTGGTCCTCCATGGGAGTCCGAGGAGAGGAGGAAACTCTGATACTCTTGCAAAGAGCCTCGAAGATGGTATGCGAGAAGGAGGTGCAAGTCAGTTCTGGCACTTCTATGCCAATGAACTGGACATTGGACATTGCCAAGGATGCATGACTTGTCAGGACTCGGATGATAATTCATGCGCGATCCAGGATGATATGCAGGAGATATACTCGGCTTTTATTGAGGCAGACACAGTTGTCTTTGCCACGCCAATGTTTTGGGGGTACATGACCTCACAACTAAAGACTATCCTCGATCGAATGGAGGCGCTCGCCGTTGGTCCTGAAGAATGGTGGAGGGGTAAGACGTTTGTCGCAGTCATCACATACTGGTATCACTACGAATCGACTGTGAAATTCTTTGAGCGGATTTGCCCAACCTTTGGAGTCGAGTTTCATCCAGTCATCTATTGCTCTCACGAAGAGGGGCAGGAGGGAGATGTCCATGTTTCACAGCGGCCAGAGAAGCTGGAAGAAGCGTATGGACTTGGTCTGCGACTTGCCAAAGCTAATTCCAAGTCAGCTGAATTGTAGAGTAAATGGTCATGAGTTGATGATACATAAGTTACCATCATTGAATAAAGGCGGATAGGACTGCTCGTAGTCGCTCCTTGAAGCCTTCACCATCCTCTTCGAGTCGCTTTCTGATCATCTTCCAAGTTGCCGCGCAGTTCCTGTACTCCACGCTCAAGTAATCATGAAGAGCCTCGTCAATGGGTTTCCTGTTCTCTTTTGTTACGTCTATTCCAAGCTCTTCGAAAAGTTCAGTCATCCGCGAATTTCTGAAGTAGCAAGTCATTTGGACCACGTTGATTCCATGGATTCATTCAGCCTTGATAAATCTGGCCTCAAGGCAGTTCCTGAATCATCCAAAATACGAGTAAGTGTCTTGTGTGTCCTATCTATCTAGAAAGGTCTTTCTTGACACATCTTGGAGCGGATTATGCTCTGAATTGGCATGCAAGAATGTGACCCTAGACGACTAGCTGTTACCTAATGAAAAACGAATGTTGTCATTCATCAAATTGGAAAAGAATGATAGTAACTGCAAAGAGGATGCTGCTGCAGACTGAATGTATTGACACTTCGACATCTCTCGAACTCGGTTTTCGAACCAAGTCGAATAGAATGGTTATATTCTACTTAGACACACGGTTCTACTGGTGCTACATGAGCACCATCATAAGGAATGAGAGGAGAGAAAGGTCTTGAAACGGCTCGCGGCATTTCTTGGCGTGATTGCCTTGTTAGTTGTAGCTCCTGCAGCAAATGCAACGGTAACTTCAATCATATCCAGTATTGAGGCAACTGGAGAAGTGCCTGGCACTTTGGAAGTTGCAATTGACATAAGGCCGAACTCGTTGAACTCGTATACTAAGGGAGAGTACGTGACTTGCTACGTTACTCCTTCAGAAGGATACAAAGCGCAAGATATTGAGGTTTCTACGGTACATCTGGAAGGATTGTTGGCTCTACCGGACTATTCCGGAATCATTGATCATGATCTTGATGGGATCAATGAGCTTATGGTCAAGTTTGACCGTGGAGCTTTGCTTGCACTCTTTGATGGTTTCACTGGCAACATAGATCTAACTCTGACGGGATGCTACACCGATGGTGTGACATTCTTCGGAATTGACAGCGTTCATTTCGTAAGCCATTAGCACCAGGAGTTCAACTTCAGCAGATGCCTGACATCTGCATGAAGGGAGGTGGGCGTATCTTGGATAGTCCACTGTCCCTTTTTTTATGGAGAGGATTGCGGCTTCTTGAAAAGAGCAGTACACCAAATTGACTGCAGTAGATCACCGTTTTCGCATGACCCAATTGAAGTATCTTGGCGGGATTTTTTCAGAATCTCTGTGTCAGAGTGGTTATGATTAGCTAGCAAGTTTGACCTGCATCACATAAGACTCCTCGTTCGATCCAAGGAAAGGGCAGGATGATCTACCTACTCAGTCGTAATGCCGAGCTGCATGCGCTCAGATGAGGTTCCTTTGGAAGATGAAATCTCACGGTCATGCTTGTATACGATGTCTCCGCTTCTGTTGCAGACGCCTTTTCCGTGATTTCCTTGCCTGTCCGCTGTTGAATCCCATACATCATGCCTCCTTGGCCAAGATGAAATTGGTGAAAAACTAAACACAATGCCTTAGCAGGATTTGGAACGACCTTTGCGAGCCTGGCTCGCATGCCGCCCTGGTTTGGTTCGGCACATTCCGAGAGATGAGTAGATATACGCATTTCGGTAGGATGCAAGTTTCAGTCTCCTTTTTTCAAGACTTTGAAATGCAGTAGGGAGTCGAGTTCAGACATGAGCGATTCGACAGCAACGAGATTATCTGCGCACCTGCACACAAATGGTAGTTTAACGCAACTCAAGTGATATATTTGCAAATTGCACAACGGTCATTTGCACGACACAAAAGAAACGGGTGTAGGCGATTGACTATTCAAGTAGACCATGAAACAGCCAAGGCTTTCCAGAAACGTGTAATGCGTTGGTGGAAAGAAAACGCAAGGGATTTGCCTTGGAGAATTGATCCATCTCCATACACTGTACTGGTATCGGAGGTTATGTTACAGCAGACCCAAGTCAATCGTGTAGTACCGAAGTTTCTAGAATTCCTAGATGCGTTTCCAACCGTCAAGGATCTGGCCAATGCAGAAACCAAGCGACTTCTTCAGGTTTGGAGCGGCCTAGGTTACAATCGTCGTGCGTTGTGGCTTAGAGATGCCGCAATACAGATTGTTGAGCAAGGCGAGTTCCCCAAGACAACAGAGAACCTTGAAAAACTCAAAGGAATTGGACCTTACACATCACGTTCAATCCTAATCTTTGCATTCAATCAGGACCTTGCTGCTGTCGATACAAACATTCGGCGAGTCCTCATCGCCAATGGCTTTGCTGAGGAAACCATGACTGAATCTCAGATTCAGGATGTTGCAGATCAGCTACTCATGAAGGGACGATCTAGGGATTGGCATAATGCACTAATGGACTTTGGTGCGTTAGTTCAGACAGCAAGGTCAACAGGGATTCCTCCCGCATCAGCTCAGCCAAAGTTTACAGGTTCGGCAAGACAGATCAGGGGGGCAATAATTCGAATCATCTCCTGCATTGATTCCATTGGAGATATCGATCTTGCTTCCAAGCTTGAAGCAGAAGGAATACGTCTTGTGGAAACTGACATGATTATCGACCAATTGATTGGAGAAGGCTTCTTGGAACGAACTAAAGATGGGGAGCTCAAGATAGCTGAGTGCTAATTGCAGATTGCGTTTTGCTTACGCCAAAGAGAAGACATTTACTCCGTTCCACGTTTCATCTGGATATGTGTAGGTGAGTCCATGTCAATTGAAGGAGAAGAACGAAAGTATTACTACAATCCGGATGCATCAAGAAAGGAATGCCGGAATACAACAATATACTGTGTTCTTTCCATTACGCTGTTCATTCTTGCAGGTGCAATCAATAGCCCCTTGATTAGGGAAACCATTCCTGGCGGTCCTCTAACTCTAATGCTCCTCAGTATTGGGATCATCATCGCAGTGCTTCTTCTTTGTCTTTGGCAGGCTCCTCGGCCCAGAAGAGCAGATTAGCATCGTAAGAAAGATAATGCGCATTCAAATCGATGTGTATCAATGAAAAACAGCCAAAGAATGATGGATG
>JBHLND010000317.1:0-3643 GCA_048937485.1 Promethearchaeota archaeon | reverse complement strand
GAATTTGCACGTCGAATCACATCCACAAATGGATGGTCAATGGGCGTCTTTGCAGCTGGATATCCCTCATACCATGCAAACTTCACATCAGTAAAGCCAAGACCGTCAAGATGCTTGCGTAGCTTTGCCTTTATGTCCGCGGGATTCATACTCTCAACCAATCTGAAGTCAACTTTCGCTGATGCCTTTGCAGGTAGAACGGTCATCGATCCTTCACCCTGATAACCACTTGTCAAGCCACATATTGTGCATGTTGGAGCATTGTAGTATGCTTCCTTGAGGTCATTGCCTTCCATTTGGTTGAGAAACTCATTGACACCAAAGTTTCTCTTGATATCCTCCTCCCTAAGATCAACCTTGTCTATTGCAGACCATTCAGGGTCGGTTAAGGGTTTGATTCCATCATAGAATCCCTCAATTTGAATCCGGTGAGATGCATCCTTCAGAGAGCCCAAGGCAGCTACCAGCAGTTGCGGAGCGGAAGGAAGAACGCAGCCCAAGGAGGAGTGTACGTCACGTGTGAGTAGTTCTATTTCAAGCTGGACGTAGAAGATGCCTTTGAGGCCGAGCCATGCCTCTTGAGTGCCATCGTATCCTTCGCCGCCAAATTCCCAGATACCTCCATCTGCTCTCATGAATTCCTTATTTTTCTCAACGAACTCAGGCAGATTCACACTCCCAATTTCCTCTTCACCCTCAACAACGAATTTGATATTTGCTGGCAATTCGGTGTCGGTTTCTAGAAATGCTTTGAGTGCCCATAATCGAGAAATAGTGTCGCCCTTGTTATCAGCAACGCCGCGAGCAAAGATTCGTCCGTCCCTGATTTCTGGTTCAAATGGCGGAGAGTGCCACAATTCAAAGGGCTCTGCAGGTTGGACATCATAGTGATCATAAAACATCAAGGTTCTCTTGGCACCAACATCCAGGACCCCAGTGACAACAGGAGCACCAGTAATCTCATGGATCTTCGCCTCAAGGCCCAAACCATCAAACTTGGCACGAAGCAACTCTGCCGTTTCTGCTAGACCTTCGTTTTTTGCGGCAACAGATGGAATTCGAGCAATCTCAATTAAATCCTCCAAGGCGCTATTGAGATTCTTCTCTATGAAATCCAATGCGTCTTCAAGCATAGGAATCAACCAAGATATTGCTGACTAGTCCACATGATATATTCATTGCTTTGTCAGTAGTATTAGACACATATCTTATGTGGCTGTGTAGCTCCCAAGTCAATAGAGGAAAGGCAATGAAGATCTTCTCAGGACCAAATTTCGATACGGATGCGCTTGAATCCTATTTTGGAAAGAGAACAAAGAAACAGGGTTTTCTTGGTAGAGAGCCGCTTGAAACTGTGGAAGTATCTTCTCGTTTGTGGCGTCCATTCAGGTTCATTCATTGGCTGGATTCCGACTACAAGGAACTGGGAGTTACTCTACTGGATGAAAGCATAGATGGAAGCTTGCTAGATCAAGATGAGCAATTACTGTTATGGCGCCCAAGGTATGTGGATTTGAAGGTAGAGGATTCCAAAACCATTGAACAACCAGAATCCGCGGCGGAACCTAAGGAGGATATGGCAAAGAGAATTGCTGATGGTCTTATTAAGCGAAGACAGGATGCGCAGAGTGCCCTTCTTGAAAGTAACCCAGACGCCTTGGGAGTAGACATGCAAGCGGCATTTTCTTTTATCATTCCCAAACTGCCAAAGAGCCAAAGGCAAAGGTCTAGACTCCAGGATGAAGTGCGTTCGCTTGTCGCTGTGATTCGGGGAACCTCGATGGTTGCCAAGGTACCTCAAGAAGCTTTGATACACTCCTCGGGAATTGGAGAAAGAGTATTCGTAGGCACCTATGTAGTGAAATATCGAAACCTGAGCACAGATGAAATGAGATTCGAATTCATGGAAACACCTGGTGCGGATTCCTTAAAGGACTCCTTATCTCGTGGCCTGCCATTCACTAGGCTTTGCGAGCTTAGCAAGAGAAGCCGATTATTTGCCGAAAGCTTGATGTCCTAGTTAGAAACTGCTGCTACAATATTCTTTCAGTTTTTTACACAAATACGTTCAGAAATGTCCCGAATACGGCGGACGAAACTCTTAAACGGGGCGATAGCACTATAGTCTGATTCACTAGGAGTGTAACTCCTTCCTAGTTTGGAGGAAAGAGAATATGAAAAAGGCGAAGAGCTACCTAGTAATAGCTCTGTTCTTGTTCTTCCCAGCAGCAGTAATGGTACCTGCCGCTGTCGCACAGACTCCGGAGATGCTGTTCGTTATGGCATTTCCATCCGATATTGGCGAACTAAACCCAATATACTGGCGAAGCGAAAGGTCACACTGGTATGACATGCTGGTATATGATACACTGCTGGCATATGATGAGAACCTAGAAAAAATACCATGGCTTGCCGAATCATATAGCGTTAGCTCTGATGGCTTGAATGTCTCATTCATGCTCAGAGAAGGTGCTACTTGGCATGATGGCGAACCTGTAACTCCAGATGATGTAAAGTTCACGTTTGAATACATAAGGGACACCTATGAGGATGCAAATTGGTGGACATTCCTTCAGACCGTCACAGATGTGGTTATCGACGGAAATGAAATCACGGTGGTCACCGATCAGTTGAACTCATTTGCGGCTGACAATCTTGGAGAGATATACATCTTGCCCCAGCACATTCGTGAGGGAATGCCCTCGAATCACTCTAGCTTCAATGATCACCTCAATGTTACAGCACACACTGGCTCTGGACCATTCAAATACGTTGAGCGTGTTCCAGACGAGTACACGGAGCTTGAGAGATATGACAATTGGTGGGGCCCAGACAACCCCAATGTGGGCCAATTGCCCAATATCGAAAGGGTCAGAATTGATGTTGTCCTCGGTCAGGATGCAAGAATCCTCGCCATGCGAAGCGGAGATGCCGACACTGAGCGATACGAGGTGTTTGGTGCCTATGTACAGACAATCTTGAATGCACCTGAGCTTCAGCTCGTTCAAGGCGTAGCCTCACAGTGGGACTACGTTCTGGGAATGAACTGCACCTTGCCGGGCCTTGACGACTTCGAGGTTCGAAAGGCAATTGCCTATGCAATCAATCGTGAGCAACTAATTACCATTGGCAGGCTCGGTCACGGCACAACTACCACAAGCGTGATTCCGGAAACCTTCTACCCAGGGCTCTACCATTCGGATGGAGACTTCCCAGAGCAGAACATAACCCATGCCAACTGGCTCCTGAATCAGTCAGGTTGGATTGACACCAACGCTGATGGAGTCAGAGACAACGGTATGGGTGATGAGTTGTCCTTTGAGCTTTGGACTCTATCATGGGACGACATCTCTGTGGCAACTGGAACTGCACTCATGCTGCAGCTCGAGGCTATTGGATTTGAGATCAACATGGAAGTGGTCGACGACGATCCAATGTATGTGGGCATCTACGAAATTCCTCGAACATATGAGATGTACACTATGGCCGACGGTTATGGAGCCTTCCCAGACCATGTCTGGTGGCGAATGCATTCAGACAATGATGTTGACTGGGGTAGCAATCCATATGGATGGGACAACACTACATTTGATGGTATCCTAGACGACTACCTGGCTGCAACTCCTGCAGAATTGCCGGAGGC
>JBHLND010000316.1:0-3650 GCA_048937485.1 Promethearchaeota archaeon | reverse complement strand
GTATGGAATTCCTGTGAAGCATCTCTTCATAACGCATTGTCACGGGGACCATGTCTTCGGAATGGCCCCATTCAAGGATGTGGAGGTCTTCGGTTCACAGGAGTTGGTCGCGAACATGAAGAATCGGATGGAAGAACGATGGACTGAAGAGGCTTTTTCAAAATGGAGAGAGGAAGAACCCGAGCATGCTGATAGCATTGACAAGATAGAAGTCTGGCTTCCTGAAAAGGGTTTTAATAATAAACATACAATCACAGACGAATCATTGACTGTTGAGTTCTATCATTCGGGAGGACACACGTCTTGCTCGTCATATGCGTATTTTCCGTTAGAGCGAGTCCTGGTTACGGGTGACGACCTTGCGGCATTTAACTGGCCCTACATCTTTGATTCTACCGGGAATCCCGACAAGTGGATAATAGCATTTGAGGAAATGCTCAAACTGAATCCTGTAAAAGTTGTTCCAGGACATGGACCCATAGTTGGTAAGGAGCATGTTCTTGAGCACCTCAAGTATCTAAAAGGCCTGAAAGCGTTGGTTATGAAAGTAATTACTGAGGGAAAAGCACCAGCAGATATTCAAACGCCGGAATTCTACAAGCCAGCTGAGGAATGGCAAATCCAGGAAGCAATGAAACATCTTTACAGCTACTATTCTGAGATGTCAAACTCGCAGAGTGGTAGCAGGGAATTAGATGAATAATAATCCCAAGAAACTCAAGGAAAGAGGAGTAGAAGGAGCGAGAAAGTTACACACTTGTACTCCAAGATTCCTGAGGCTTTCGTGCAGGCGCTCTCTCATGCTGCTGGTCTTAATTCCGACTAGACAAAGCCACCGTTACTTCGAGGCGAAACTACATTTACCGAGATTCATCATCAAGGCCTCATTATTCGGAGGCTCTGCAATTGAGCGATAGGAATGAAGGTTCGAATCATCATCAACATGATATCAACTGGGATGAAGTAGCAATATTTCCAATGCATGAACTGAACATGGAATTCCAAACGAAGGAAGGGTGGATTCTTGATCTTGGTGCAGGTGGTGAAGGTATCATCGGACTTGCAAAGGGTACTCAAGTTATTGGAATAGACAGAAATGAGAATGAACTTCGAGAAACAGATAATCAAGCTCTAAACATCATAATGGACGCTACGGGACTTAGATTCCTAGATAGAACCTTTAATACTGTGACTTCCTTTTTCACTCTGATGTTCATACCTATGCAGGCCATTGAGCAGGTCTTTTCCGAAGTGAACCGCGTGCTGAAACCAAATGGTGATTTCCTCATTTGGGATGCTACTATCAACAAGGAAAATTACCCAAGCAAGAAATACTTCCTTGTACAGTTGAGTGTGAAACTTCCGAATAACACAGAGCGAGAAGCAAGATACGGACTAGACCTCCGTGACCAAGATATCAACACGTTCAAGAAGATGGCCAATCGAAGTGGATTCACAGTAGTCGCTGAATCAGAAGAAGAGCACACTTTCTTCCTCAAGCTAAGAAAAAGCTCATGATGGCATCTCATTCGTGACTGCTCCATGATTTGATGCTGAAAGTCATCTAGATGCGAATTGCAGGAGATAGGACAGAAAAATGCCCGATGGACGCACTCACTTCAGGACTAGGGAATTAGTCAATGCTTCTTCCTGATTCCCTAGTTTTGTCGTCTTCTCCTCACGAGCACAACAGTGAGCACCAGCAAGCCTGCAAAGATAGAAACGCCAGCGTAGACGGGGAGAAGTGATGCTAAGGCGGCACCATTAGGGGGATCGTCGATTTTCGTGGAGTTATAATCAATGGCCGACCAATTGAGTCTGTAGGAATTTGCCGATGGTACAAATTCCAACAAATATGCGCGAGCTTTTTCAACATTAAGTGCTCCAAATCCTGATTTCTCATCCCATCCTGAGTCAAGCATGTCCGTGGCACCCCAGACCAGTGCATCTTCAATTTGGCCATTAGTTGCCCAAGGAAACTGATTCCATAGAAGGACAGCAGAAGCTGCAACAATCGGCGTTGAACAGGATGACCCTCCGAATGTTCCATAGTCGTCTGCATTTTGTATGTATGCAGGTATGCCACCTGCAGGACCAACTAGAAGCAACTGGTTGCCGTAGCCGCCGCCATTGTAGGTGCCCGTTTCATCGAATCTTCCAATGACTCGAACAAATGGTAACGACTGAGGTACATCCATTGGGTGCAGTGGGTATAGAGTATTGTCACATCCAGCAAAGAAGAGGGCTTCTCCGTTTTCATGAAGTTCTGAAACCTTGCTCCGGAGTTCAACCAAAAGCGTATCGTTGAAGTCAAGCAAATATGCCGTTGCGAGAAAGCTCATAGTAAAGACCATTCTTCCAAAGCTTGCACCCCAATCGAATATGTCTATCAATTTCTGCAAGTATATCCGGTACGACGCCACATCTTCCTCAGGATAACTTCCCCAAGGCCAGGCACTGTACAATGGCGCGTTTACAATCCCCGCTACTCCAACATTATTATTGATGGTAGAAGCGGCAACGGATGCTACTGCGGCTTCATGAGAGCTAATACAGGAAGTTGGGTACGGCAAATATGATGTAAAATCGCTATTCCATGAAAAACTAGCCCTTTCTGTAATATTCAGGTCTCCATTTTGATCATCGATGATAGCTTCTCCGATTACACATAGTCCCACTGCATCAGGAGAATGAAAGGAATAACCATGGTCCCAGACACTATGAATCCTAATGGCATCTAAGTGCCAAGGGTCACCTTCAGGATCGTTTGGAACGAATCCCTGAACAAGAGGGAGATTTCCGAATGAGTAGATTATGAGCAAGAACAGTGTTGGACCCACTAAGGCAATTTTCTTTGCGGGAAGTGATTCTAAACTCGCTCTCTTATTACCCATGCCTAACCACTCAGAATATCTCAGCAACAAGGCTACAAGCCGGGAATTAAGAACATTCATCACAGCAAGAGAACGACTTTGAAGAAAGAGAAGGGGGTAGAAGGAGCCGAACAAGCGCGCCCTTGCGGGGCCGTCCAACCCAGTCCGTTCATTTTCAACCGGACCTTCATCCGCCGCCTGTTACGAGCTCCTTCCTGACAATCTCGCGACACTCCCCGTTATCGTTTTCTAGAATGAAAACGGAATCTATCTAGAGTCCTGCTTCACGAATCAGTTCCTCAATCTTAACACAGCCAAGTCGTGGGAACTTCTTAACTGGATATGAGAGTAGTACGTTTACAGATACCGAAAATGGTGCATTCTTAACAATCAGTGATATCTGTTCAGCTTCTCGAAAGTGTTCAGTCACAAATTTGGCAAAGATAATTGGCTCCGTGGCAGAGTAGAATGAAAGCCAATAATCATCGGGAAATGTCGTGCGTAACCACTCGTCTATCTCATCCATCTTGATTCCCTGTTCATCATAAGTTATTTTGAGAAAGAACCGTGTATTATTCCCGAGGCTTAAATTCCAACGCACTATAAACCAGAATGCTTTGCTGTCTTGCATCTCTCGAATTGCCCTGCTTGCGCGCTTTGCAGTCAAACCAGATTCCTCTGAGATCCTTCCAATCTGCATCCGAGCATCTCTCAAAAGAAGTTTCAGAACTCGAAGATGTATCCTCTTGATATCAAACGATTCTCCACGCCGAGTCA
>JBHLND010000315.1:0-3659 GCA_048937485.1 Promethearchaeota archaeon | reverse complement strand
ATTATGCGAAAGGATCAGGTTGTAGGTGTAAGGTATCGAGATGAGAGCACAAAGGAAGAGATGTCTATCCACTCCAAGCTCGTCATTGATGCAAGTGGTTTCGCAGCAGTCATTAGAAACAAGATTGGTCACCCATTGATAGAAGAATCAATTAACAAGGAAGATGTAGCTCTCTGTTACAGGGAGATCCTGAAACTGAGGATGCCACTTGCAGAGCCTGAGGTTGCCAGAGTCCTGCTAGGAGGCAGCATTGCACCAGCGGGATATGCTTGGATCTTTCCAAAAGGGCCTCAGGAGATCAATGCTGGGGTAGGAGTCACTGGAGGAGAGGGCCGCGGTTCACCCAAGCCATTCTTTCTTAGGTTTAAGAAGGAATATCCCCTTCTATTCAAGAGTACCGTCATCGACGCATCAGGCGGAGCAGTCCCTGTTCGAAGGCCGCTCAAGAGTCTTGTGGCAGACGGAGTGGCATTTGTCGGAGATGCTGCATGTCAGGTTAATCCGATTCATGGAGGCGGAATCGGTGCGGGCATGCGAGCTGGTATCATCCTGGGAGAGGTCGCCAAACATGCCATTGCTAGAAACAAGTTGGATGCTAAAGGATTATGGAATTACAATACAAGATTCTTGATTAGCTTTGGAAAAAGACTTGCCTCCCTTGAGATATTCAGAAGACTGCTTCAATCAGTTTCCGATGATGACATGAATTACGGTTTCGAAAGACGAATACTTGAGGCAGGAGACCTCATGGCTGCAAATAGAGGAGATGGTATCTCCTTGAGCATATTCGAGAAAGCGAGAAGGGCTAAGAGGGGAGCAGGCAGACTTGGACTCCTCATGAAGATTCAGAAAGCTGCGGGTTTAATGAAGAAAATTGGCAAGCTCTATGAGGCATATCCATCGGACCCTGACAAGCTTGAGATGTGGAACGAATCGATCCTAGGCATAATTAGAGCAACATCATTCGAATAAAATGAATAGAGAGTGTCTGCAGCGGCAGACCTCCCGAATAAAGAGTCTGTTAGACGTCTCGGATTCCTTCCTTCAAGACGGTGAATACTGCTTCTCCCTCAGGGAGATTTGGGGAATCAACCAATCGGCAAATTCGTCGTTCACCCTTTGACTTCCGCAGATAGCATCTAGTCTGAGGTACATGAGCCAGTACGTGGCCTCCCACAGGAGCAGTCGGGTCTCCAAAGAACGCATCTGGACGAGCCATTACTTGATTGGTTATGTAAATGGCCATGTTGTTAATCTCTGCGCCTCGCTGGAGATGATGCAGATGCTTGTTCAGCTTCTGCTGCCTAGCGGCAAGGGTTCCTCGGCCTGTATACTCTGCTCTGAAGTGACTAGTGACGGAGTCAACAACGAGAAGCTTTGCATTCTTCTCAGGAGCCATTTCCATGGCTTGATCACAGAGGAGTATCTGATGATCGGAGTTGTATGCCCGAGCACAGACTATGTTCTTGAGAACCTTTGCGGTATCCATTCCAAGAGCCTCGGCCATATCTACCAACCTTTCAGGCCTGAATGTACCTTCTGTATCAACATAGATGGTAGTAGCATTCAATCCTCCTTCATCGTTGGATCTTTGAACCATCACAGCAAGCTGGTGTGCAATCTGAGTCTTCCCTGATCTGAATGAGCCATACATTTCAGTGATAGACTGGGTTTCAATTCCGCCGCCCATAAGTTCATCAAGTGCCTTCGAACCAGTAGATATCCTACCTGCGGTTCTTCTCCGTTCCAGAAAAATATCAGCGGTTTCAAAACCAATGTCAAGCATCTCTCGGGCAGCCTTGATTATTTTGGTTGCTGTGGTTTCCCCAATTGACCCTGCTGCAGCAAGCTCAGACGGAGATGCGACAGCTATAGCCTCTACGCTTTTGTATCCTGCCTCAGCAAGCCTCTGCCCAATCGCGGGTCCTACGCCCGGAAGGTCAGTGACCTCGATTCCAAGAACACCTTCATCGCCGCCAATTTCAGCAGCTTCATCCTCGTCTTCCATAAAATCCTCATAGTCGACGTCTTCTTCATCGTCCGTTTTCTTCTTTGGTGACATCCTGAAGACCTCCCTCAATGCCTGGAAATTCTTGCGCGCTGTTTATACCCAAGCACGTGGACAATGTGTAGTCACTTTCATGAGTATAAAAATAGCACTAGTGGAGGTACCGAGTGTTCAAATAAAAAGCACAAGTTCATTCAGAATTGCCTGGTTAAGCTGAAACAGCACAGCTTGAACAGGTAGTCCTTCTCTAGATTCTTTGAGCCAAGAACTAGCCTAATTGCCATGTTGAGAGGAAATTTCATTCAGAAGCGGAAGCATCAGGCTTTGTCATGGTCACCAGGATGAATTCCTCTTGAGGAGCAATTCGAATTCCGCCCAGACTAGATTGAATCTGAATGAATTGGAGATCGCCGCCCTCCTTCACCTGGAAGATAATCTCTTTTGTCTTGCCAATCAGCGCACTCAACAGAGCGGAGATTTCCTCTGCTCGCTCGAGAGATACACCCCAAGAATTAATCGGGAAGCCCTCCGGACTAATGAAGAGCGCTGCATAGACATCTGGGAATTTACTAGTGATGTTTTGAATAATGCGCTCGAAAATCTCGCGCTTAGGAATCGCTGCCATCCATAGACACATCCAAAGGGTTTAATCCCTTATCATCAGACGATGCAGCCTCCATAAAAAAGGATTTTCCCGTCAGATGAAACGGCAAAGACACTCATAATTTCAAGCAAATGACGAAACATTGAATATGGAGAGATTGACAATCGAGGCTCTAGGTTGGAAACTTGTATTTTGGCGATGAGGTTTTAGACCTATCTGGTAGACAAGTGACAGCGGCACGAGTGGTTTCTAGGCTTACCTCAGCCCCCCTCATCAACCTATATGTTGCAATCATCATGATCCTTTGGTCACCTATTGGACTTGGACCAGTTCTCGACCCCTATGCGGCGTTTGCAATCTGTCTTTTCTGGATGGTTATTTTGCCAGTTGTACCAATTGTTAACTCCGCTTTGCTAGGCAAAACAGACCTTGATGTATCAACGAAAGAAAACAGAGCCAAATTCTTTGCGTTTTCGTTGCTATGCTACGCATTTGCATTCTTGGCATACTTGAATGCATCATGTCTGATTATGAGCTCGCTTGCTGCTGCATACTTCACCGTGACAACGAGTATAATGGTGGCCACCTTTAGAACAAAGGTTTCAGTTCACGGCGCGGGAGTGGGAGGTCCAGGTACGGCACTGCTCTATGTATTCGGAGTTGTTGCGCTTCCAGTTGTTCTCGTATGGATTGCAGTTATTTGGGCACGTCCGATTTTGAAGCAACACTCAACCTCACAGACAGTAGCAGGGGTCGTAATTGGCATGATTGTGACTGCTCTGACATATTTTCTGATTTTCCCTGCTTGAAGAATCTTTTCGGTCAATCAGACTGTACGAAAAGCGTTCATATGGGGTCAGAAGTATTTGACTTCTGAGGTTCAAAGTCCCGAATAACGGAAGAAGATACTATGCAAAGTGTCGAATGTCCCAAATGTGGAAAAGGCATGAGACGTGGGTCCACATTCTGTATGGGATGTGGAGAAAGATTGCCGGAGGTTGAAGCTCCCTTGGATGTTCATGATAATGAAGGCACTAATGAACCAGA
>JBHLND010000314.1:0-3660 GCA_048937485.1 Promethearchaeota archaeon | reverse complement strand
ATGTCTGACCGTATACGATTTTGGTCGGCGCACCGTGTCCCTTAAAAGCAAAGACAAGTCGGTCCTAGAAAGCCACTGGCTACATAAAGGTGAAACAAGATGCCAAGACCTGGCTTACTAACACGTGGACGGGCCAATCGAAAGGTGAAGACCCCTGGAGCAAAGCATGCAGTCCAACGCAAAAAGTTCTCCAAGACGACTGGCACATGCGCATTTTCAGGCGAACCAATGCATTTGCCACGAGGTGCCAAGACACGAAGATCCCAAAGGACCAGTCGCTCCAGCAAGAGACCTAATCGCCCGTATGGCGGTTATGCAACAGCCAGTGCAGTACGTCGTGGTGTAATAAAGCGCGTAAGAGACCAGTGAAATGAATCGCGTTATCGCAATTGGCGGACTACATGGTTCAGGAAAGAGTTCCGTTTCCGATAGGCTCTCACAGGAATTCAATTTGAGGCGCGTTTCCGCGGGAGTAATTTTCCGTAAACTTGCCAAGGAACGAGGGATGACTCTAGAGGAATTTAGTAGAGTTGCAGAGGGCGATGAAGATATTGACAAGCTTCTGGATGACACCCTCAAAGATGAAGCAAGGAAGGGAAATGTAATCCTAGATGGGCAGCTGGCGGCATGGATGGCTGGTGAGTATGCCGATCTAAGAATTCTTCTAACGGCTCCTCTGGAGATGAGAGTCAAACGGATTGCTGAGCGCGATGGAACTACATACGAATACGCAAGAAGAGAAACCGTCACCCGAGAAGGAAGCGAGAAAGCCCGGTATGAAGAATACTATGGCGTTGACCTCTCTGACAAAACAATCTATGACTTGATTCTGAATACAGAGAAGTACGATCTCGATGGAGTTGTGCAAATTCTATCAGTTGCAATTCGAACCTACTTCGAGGAGCACAAATAGGTAGGAAGCGCAAGGCTGATATTGGTATCATTTTCCTACACCCATATTCTCCCGTCTTGAGGAATGAGACCCCGAGGTGACTTGTGGTTTCAGCTAGACCGAAGACTGGTGAGGTGTATCTAACATGACTCTGTATAACATTGGTAGAGTATGTGTAAAAACGATGGGGCGAGAAACCGGCGCGTATTGTGTGATAGTGGACGTGATGGAAGGCCGATTTGTAGTTGTGACCGGCCCGAAACATCTGAGTAGTGTGCGGAGACGCAAATGTAACGTTCGTCATCTGGAACCTTTGGAGCTTCAGATTGAGATAGAGAAAGGAGCAGATGACAAGGCGGTTGAGAAAGCGTTGACTGAAGCGGGTCTCCTTGAGAAGTTCAGGGAGAAAATCAGAATCGCTCAGTAAAAGCCGATGGTGAGGTCTCCCAAGGGGAGAATTGAAATGAAGAGAAGTCTGCCTGCAGACACTCCCCGCGAAGTGATTGTGAAAGCAGCAGATGCCACTGATCCGAATCTTGGCTATACCCCAGGAGATAGTATGCCCATAGAATTCCTCATGAATAATGCCGTCATTTCATTGGACAAACCAGCGGGACCGACTAGTCATGAAGTTGCCACATGGGTACGTAAGATTCTGAATGCAAAACGTGTGGGACACGGTGGAACACTGGACCCAGGTGTGACTGGAATTCTTCCTACTGGCGTGGGGAACGCCACGAAAGCCATGCAAGCCCTACTCCCTGCAGGCAAGGAGTATGTTTGCGTAATGGAGTTGCATCACGCAGCACAAGAGGAGAATATTCGTAGAGTAATGGAGGAGTTTACCGGGAAAATTTACCAGAAGCCGCCGCTTAGGTCATCAGTCAAACGGGTTCTCAGAGTGAGAGAGATCTACTACAATGACATTCTTGAGATTAAAGGGAGGCTTGTGCTGTTTCTCGTTGGCTGCCAAGCTGGAACGTACATTCGGAAATTGTGCTTTGATATCGGAGAAGCACTTGGAGTGGGAGCGCACATGCAAGAATTAAGGCGCACTCGTGTGGGACCGTTTCGTGAGGACGAACATCTTTGTTCTCTATACGATTTGAAGGATGCTTATCACTTCTGGAAAGAGAATGGTGATGAAACCGAGCTCCGCAGATATCTACAGCCGGTAGAATCGTCCCTCAAGCATCTTCCATTCCTGACCGTTCGAGATAGCGCTGTTGAGGCGCTATGCCATGGTGCGAATCTAGCTGCAAGCGGCGTTGTGAGTTTAACTTCTGGCATAAAAAAGGGTGACATAGTTGTTGTCAATACTCAAAAAGGTGAGGCGATTGCCCTTGTTCGCAGCGAAAAGACCTCTGATGCAATAATCAAGGCAAAAAGCGGGATTGTAGCGACCACTGAAAGAGTTCTCATGGAGAAGGGTCGATACCCTGTGATGTGGAAGAAAAGATCTGCCAATGAATGATTGCGCCATGCTTTTATGAGAATCTTCAGAGTAACATAAGGCTCTGGAGCGAAAGAGCGACTGACGGTACTCATCCCTAGGGAAGAGAGCTGAGGAAGCTCCCAACTACATGCCGATGCTGGTCCTGTGCAAGCAGGGAGGCGAGAGCCTCGCTCTGGGAACAGAAACGATACCCCCAAACTGGGTACGACGATGATGCGGTGCTTCAATCCGCTGAGAATCAGTTTGGACAGGTTGAAACGGCTCATCACCAGGTAGCAATCTCAAGAATACACCGTTGATGTGTCGGCCTGAGGTGTAGGGTAGAGAGCATAGACTGATGTCGCAAGGGTCTCTCTGGTAACGGATTGACTGGAACAGAATTGGGGCTATTCTTCGGACCAGAGCCAACTTCTTCTTGGTGGGGCACTGTCTAAGCATTATGCTCTACTGGTAGTCCGGCTCTTCTTGCAATCCACATTCCAATCACTAATTGGATTGGGACCGGGCCCAGGTAGGCATATACTCCTGTCGCCATCATTGTAGGAAGAAGAGTTGCCAGTGATAGTGCTGGTATCACAAGGGTCAGTAAGGCGGTCCACACTACCTCGTTCCAGCTAATCATGTCGCGGCAGTATCGTACTACCTGCACTGCAAAGAGAATATTGAACATTCCTGCAGCCAGTCCGTAGATAATCCATGAAGGCTCAAGGACAATGAAGCCCCCACTGAATGATGATGGAGAATAGGCCCAAAGAAGGGACAAGAGGACAACACTTGCTGAGTTGATAGTGGTCTGACCGATTGTATATGACTCAATAAACCACAAATTTGGATAGATACCGAAAGGGAAGAGAGCTGTGACAGCTATCATGAACCACTTAATCCAACTAATCACTTGGCTATCGAGTTCTTCAGGAACAATCCCCATTTCTACTCACAAACCTAGGTATTCAAGTCATTACAGATAAGTAGTTCGACTCTCGCAGTATTGTATCAAGTTCCTTTCACTATTTCAGCGTGAATGCGCTTCCATTATTTCTGCCTGAACCTGAACTACCTCAGTACTTGAAGCACACGCGGCATAGGCATCGAGCCACTCTTTGTTCAGAGTAATGAATGAATGGCCCCATTTGAAGACTGATAGAGTGTCTTCAGCAATCCCGACTTCTCCAATAATATAGAGGGCCGCAGCTATGGCTTCTGCTGTGGAGAGCTTAATGGGCTTGTAGGTGTTGATAGGATTGGCGGCGATAAGGTATGGAAGGGCCCTCTGGCTACCACTTTTTGACCTCAAGAAAATCTGTTCGGCTTG
>JBHLND010000313.1:0-3704 GCA_048937485.1 Promethearchaeota archaeon | reverse complement strand
TCGCTCTGCTGGAACAATTCAAGATGTAACCGCTGACAAAATAATGATGGAGGCACTTGACCGCAGTGAAGAGCGATATAGGCGCCTGGTGGATGAGTCCTTGCAGGGCATTGCCATCATTGTAGATGAGCGGATCGTCTTTGCCAATCCAGCATATGCTGAAACCGTGGGACGGGAAGTTAGAGACCTGCTTCGAATGACGGCAGATGAAGTCTGGAGTATGGTTCATCCTGATGATGTGGCTGAACTGAAGAAACGCAGTAGAGAACTTAATGCAGGAGCTTTTTCCTTGCCACGTCACAGATTTCGTTACGTTCGTCCAAATGGCGAGGTCCGGTGGGTAGAGTCCTATGTGAATGTGGTGGAGCATGATGGAGAGGCTGCGCTTCAGACCGTTGAGATTGACATCACTGAACAGCAAGCAGCTGAGGACGCCCTCCGAGAAAGCGAAAAGCGATTCAAGGATATCTTCCAGGCATCTCCGATTGGAATTCTGCTATTTGATTCGGAGGGAAGAATTGTACAATTTAACAGGACTGCAGGACAAATTCTGGGTGTTTCCAGCAATTCGGACTTTGAAGACTATCGTCTTTATGATGACCCGAATGTACCCAGTTGGGTTTGGGATAATGTCCAAGAAGAAGCAGATGCAAGTTTCGAGGTTTCATATTCTCCCAAGAAAGCAAGGATACGATCTACAAGAGAGGGCGAGGCATACGTTCACATTACCGGATCTGCCGTCCAAGTGCTAGAGGATGGCACTGTGACTACCTACCTGGTCCACATGCGCGATATAGCTGATACAAAAAGAGCAGAATTTGCACTAAGAGAGAGCGAGGAGAAATACAGGAATCTAGTGGAATCGAGTTCATTGCCCTTTATTATTCTGCAGGGATCTCCTCCGGTTATTGTATATTCCAACCCAGCTGCATCCAAGGTGTCAGGCTATGGGGCTGACGAACTTCGGTCAATGGGACCTGAGTGGACAACTCGCCTGATTGAACCAAGGAGCCTATCAGGGTCTCTAGAAACTCTTAGGGATATTCAAACAGGGGCCCTTGAGGCAAATCCTCAGGGATATGAGGACAGATACCTGCATAAAGACGGATCGATTCTATGGTTGAGGGCACATCCAACAAAAACTACCTACAATGGAAGCCCTGCGCTTCAAGTACACTTCATTGACCTTACGGAGCAAAGAGCTCTAGAACGGGCATTGAGTGAAAGCGAAGAGGAATATAGGCAATTACTTGAAACATCTGATGATTCAGTTCTTCTGCTTAAGGAGGGCTATGTCTTCGACTGCAATAAAGCATCGCTGAAGATATTCGGATGCAAGAAAGGAGAGATTATAGACAAGGCATTTTGGCAACTTTCAACTCGAAGCCAGCCGGACAAATCCATATCTAAGGGTAAGACCCAAGAATACCTAGAGCAAGTCCTGCGGACTGGTGCGCAGCTTCATCGATGGCGCTTTAAGAAATGCAATGGTAGGAGCTTTGAAGCTGAAACGACTTGGCGGCCAATCGAGTTTAAGAAGGACACAATAATCCAAGTTCAGCTGCGCCCAATCAAGAAATTGTAGCCCGCCTCTGGTGTACATCATACTTATTACTAGGAATAATTCTACTAAGTAGAAATCTACCTAGTGCATGGATATGAGCAAACAAATTAAGCTGTTCTTGCCTACGCCGGAGAAGCTTACTCCGATTCAAGCGATCATACTGATTCAGCTTCTAAACACCTCAAAATATGGCTATGAAATTCTTCGTAATCTTCGTACTGCTTTTCGTGGTGCATGGGAACCAAAGACAGGAACGATATATCCCACTCTTCAAGCTCTAGAGAAGAAGGGGTATGTTTCAAAGGATGTCAGAGAAGAGAAGACTCACTACAATTTGACCGAGGAAGGCAAAGGGAAGCTTCGCGAGATGAGTGATTACGTTGCGGACTATCTCATGTTCAATTCAAAGTTCATCGAATCAACCGTTGATAATATGCCTTCAAGCTTCACACAGGAGGTCTTTACAAAAATACACTTGGCCGGCATTGATGAGATACTCCCTGAATCAACAATTCTGAACGCAGTTACAGAACTTCCTGATAAGGAACTAAGGAAGGAATTCTTGGAGATGAGAAAGAAGGTGCTTCAACGAAAGCTAAAGCTGGTCAAGAGGCATTTGAATGAATTAAATGATTGAGGGGAAGAAATGAGAGAGTATGACCTTGTTATTGTAGGGGCGGGCCCTGGGGGATCCATTGCGGCAAAGGAGGCCGCTGAGAGAGGATTCAAGGCTATCTTTTTTGAACGTGGGAGAAAACCTGGCGAGAAGAATTCATCTGGTACCGGCCTTGGTCCGCGTTTGTGGCGTGAATTCGATTTCATGAAGGAGCTAGACCCCGAGGAATGTCCGTCAATGAGACCGGGAGCAGCTGCTCGGAACTACTTTGTCAATTCAGAAGGCGAGGTAACCGGATACATCATGACCCGGCCAACCGATTCAGTGACTTATGAACCAGCAAAGAGCATGATCACAATGAACTGCTATCGAAGCGAGTTTGACCCTTGGCTCGCAAAGTTTGCCGTTGAAGCAGGAGCAGAGCTGAAGACCTCCACGCTTGTCACAGGTCTCTTGAAGAAGGATGGCAGGGTAGTGGGAGTCATAGATGAGAAGGGCGAGAAATACAAAGGCCTTGTAATTGGTGCTGATGGCGCTTTTTCTATGGTTGCCAAGCAATCAGGATTGCGACAAAGATGGAATCAGAAGAATGTGACCTTGACCCTGCAGTATGACTTTGAGTGTTCTTCTTCCAAAATAGATGATATAATGGGTGATGAAGCGTTGGCAGTGTGGTGGTCTGCGACATTTCCAGCCGCTTATCAGGTGTTCTTCAATTCCAGTTTCCACATCGGCTTCGGAAATTGGATGACATGGTGGGACAAGAACCCCGTTCATTATCTTAACAAAGTGATTAACCTGAAGTACTTCCAACGGTTGATTAGAATATTGGACGCAAAACCTCGCGAGTTTCAGGCTCATCTTTTGCCTTGGCAAGGAATGCCGGAGAACACGCACACTGACAACGTGATACTTATCGGAGATGCAGGCGGATTCCCATGTCCACTTGAAGCTGAGGGGATTTACCCGGCTATGGTGACAGGAAGAGCTGCGATTGAAACCGCAAGCGAAGCATTATCCGCAGGTGACACTTCCAAGGAATTTCTCTCCAGCTACGACGAAAAATGGTTAGCGACTTCGGTCGGGGACGATTTCAAGTCCGGCCAAGAACTGCAAAGCATCTGGATGGCTCTTCCATTCAGTCCAAGGAAGTCAATGTCTTGGTTCGTACCGTTGTTCATGGAGGTCCTTGGCGGGATCATCGACTGGTCCGAGGCCCATCCTGTTAGAATACGACAGGTCGCGCGAAGAATAAAGCAGTATCTACCTCAGTTGGTGCCTTTCATAATCAAAGAGGTGCTACCACTTCTGACTTCCGTACTAGGTGAAGAGAGGATGGACATTCTAACAAATCCTGAAAAGCTCCTTGCGGAGATGCCAGAGATTGGCGAAGCTATCGATTTGGCCTTCATGGGAGATGACGAGGAGGAGTGAAGCAAGTGAAGATTGACCACAAGGAACTAGTAAAACGGATCCTCGGAACAGGTGACTTCATCAGTATAGATAACGGCAAGTGCACTCAAT
>JBHLND010000032.1:0-15472 GCA_048937485.1 Promethearchaeota archaeon | reverse complement strand
GTCTTGGGCATCTATTGCATGCGGCTCGAAGGAACTTGAATATCTCATTCTTCTTGCACAACAATGGAGTAATGGGTCTGACTAAAGGGCAATTCTCTCCTTCAGCTCCTAGAGGATATATTTCCAACACTTCTCCTCCAGAAGCAGGGGCTCCTATGGACCCCGTGAACCTTGTTGCTTATGCCATCGCGGGCGGTGCGACGTTTGCAGCTCGGGGCTTCTCTGGAGATCAAAAGCAGCTAACATCCTTAATGACCCAAGCTATCGAACATGAGGGATTTGCAGTTCTTGATATCCTTCAACCCTGCCAAACATGGAATCGTCAACTGAATTGGAAGTTCTACAATGAACGAACCTACTCCCTAGCAGAAACCGAGCATGATGCGAGTGACCGTTTTGCAGCTCTAGCAAAGGCCTATGAGAATGGTGACAAGATTCCCATAGGTGTATTCTATAAGGCAAAGGGACCGGTGTTATCTAATGGTTTGGCGATGCCAAAGGATGGCATCTTAAAGGACCATGTCACAGATAATGCAGAGGTTCAGAAGATAATCGATGAGCTGCTGCTATAGGTTCCGGTGTATCTACAACCAGAAGGTGATTCCTGAATGGTGAAGATGAGAAAGGAAATGGATATCTTGGGCGAACTAGATGTTCCTGAAAACGCCTATTGGGGAATCAACACGCAGAGAGCAATCAGAAATTTCCAAATAAGCGGTCGAACACTCCCATGGGATTTCATTGTTGCTCTTGTAAATGTGAAGAAGGCTTGCATTCATACTAATATTGAGTTGAAGGAGATTCCCAATGAGCTAGGCAACGCTATGCTGCAGGCTATCGAGAACATTCTAACAGATGTAAAATTCCGTGACCAGTTTCCTATCGACATCTTTCAGACAGGTTCAGGTACTCAGACGAACATGAACGTAAATGAGGTTATAGCTAACAGAGCAAATGAGATTCTGGGGAAACCAAGAGGTACTAAGTCCCCTGTGCACCCAAATGACCATGTCAATAGGGGGCAGTCATCTAATGATGTTATTCCCACAGCCATGCATGTTGCAGCTGCAGTAGCTCTTCATACCCATCTGTTTCCAGCAGTTGATAGGCTTAAGAGAGCGCTAGAGGCCAAAATCAAGGAGTTTGATGGGATTACCAAAATCGGCCGAACGCATCTTCAGGACGCCGTTCCCATTCCACTCTCAATGGAGTTTGACGTTTATAGAACTCAGTTCGCGGATGATCTTGAGGACCTCGGGAGAGCTGCAGATGCATTGCTAACAGTACCAATTGGAGGTACTGCTCTTGGTACTGGACTCAATGCTCCAATTGGCTTTGCAAAAAAGGTTGCCAGTAAACTATCAAAGATTACAAAGCTCTCCTTCAGATTACATCCAGTTAAAGCAGAGGGAATCGCTTCGCATAAGGCCATTGTACGCCTTAGTGCTGCTCTGCGGTCACTTGCCCTTTCTTGCCTTAAGATGGCAGATGATATCCGATGGATGGCAAGTGGACCTCGCGCAGGTTTGGGTGAGCTGAAGCTACCAGCAAATGAACCTGGAAGCAGCATAATGCCTGGGAAAATCAATCCAACACAATCTGAGGCACTAATTCAGGTATGCATGCAGGTTATTGGGAATGACACCACAGTGGCAGCATCTGAAGGCTTTGGCAGCCGACTTGACCTGAATACTACCAAACCTGTGATGACAGCAAATGTCCTCGACTCAATCCACCTTCTGTCCAACGGAATCTCATCTTTCATTGATAATTGCCTAGAAGGCATCGAGCCGGATTTGAAAGCAATTCAATCTCAACTGGATAGAAGTCTGATGATTGTCACAAAGCTCTCTCCCGTGATTGGCTATGATAGGGCAGGAGAAATAGCAAAGCAGGCCTATAAATCGGGAAAAACTATTCGCGAAACCATCAAGGAAATGGGCATTGAGATTGAAGATGATTTGGATAAGCTCCTAGACCCCTCAACAATGGTCTAGGTCATGAATGTTCCAAATACGTTATAACTCCGGGGCCAAATAGTGCCTTGTAGGTGGATTGTCATTAGAATCTTGAAACATGATGTGATAGTCATTGGCGCTGGACTATCCGGTCTGCGTGCTGCAATCGAACTTGCTGGGAAAGTGGACGTGGCAGTCTTGACGAAAGTACATCCTCTCCGATCCCATTCTGGAGCGGCGCAGGGGGGAATCAATGCCGCTATGAGTTCAGAAGACTCTTGGGAGAATCACGCGTTTGATACTGTGAAAGGGTCTGATTATTTGGCTGATCAGGATGCAGTTGAGATAATGGCAAGAGAGGCACCAAGAGCGGTTATTGAGAATGAACGGTGGGGCACAGCGTTCTCTCGAACAGAAGATGGAAAGATTGCTCAGAGACCTTTCGGAGGGGCTGGTTTTCCGCGAACAGCTTATGCAGCGGATCGCACTGGCCACAATCTGTTGCACACGACCTTTGAACAGGCACTTCGGCTCGGCATCAAATTCTACACAGAATATTTTGTTACATCACTTGTCAAGCACAATGAGAAAATCTGCGGAATCACTGCTTTGGAGATTGCGACAGGGGAGATACATGGCATTACAACGAAGGCTGTAATTCTGGCTACAGGTGGGTTCGGTAGAGTCTATGGCCATTCAACAAATGCCCTCATCAACACCGGCGATGGATGTGCACTTGCTCTACGTGTAGGCGTGCCCCTGAAGGATATGGAGTTCGTCCAGATACACCCTACAACTTTGGTTCCCTCCAGCATCCTGATTACCGAGGGGGCACGAGGCGAAGGGGGCTATTTGGTCAATAAGAATGGGCAGCGATTCATGGACAAGTATGCTCCAGAGAAGATGGAGCTAGCTCCTCGCGATATCGTTGCACGAGCAATTCAAACTGAGATAAACGAAGGGCGTGGCTTTAATGACCTCTATGTTCACTTGGACCTCACACATCTAGGTCGAGAGAGGATTAATGAGAGGCTTCCTGGGATTCGGGAAATCAGTATGTTCTTTGCAGGTGTTGATCCTGTCGAAGAGCCAATACCGGTTAGACCCGGTCAACACTACTCAATGGGCGGTGTTCATTCCAATAGGAATGGAGAAACAACTCTTGAGGGACTTTACGCCATTGGCGAAAGCGCCTGCATGAGCGTTCACGGGGCAAATCGGCTTGGAGGCAACTCGCTCCTAGAAACCCTTGTTTTCGGGAGAGTCGTCGGAGAGAAGGTTCTGGAATACGCCTCCAAGAGAGAGCTTCCTGACACATGTGAAGCTGAGGACGCAGGATTCATTATGAGAGAGAAACTCCAGACTTGGCTCCTAAGAGATGTGGGAGAATCATCCTGCGATGTCAGGAGTGAGATGGGCCGACTTATGGATGACTTGGTTGGAGTGTATCGAACCCAAGATGGCCTTGAGAAAGCACTCAAAGGAATTCGCGATTTGAAAGAGCGATTCAAGAATATTGCAGTTGGGGGCGGCGATACACGATTCAACTACGCCCTCATCCGAACGCTAGAATTGGAAAACATGCTTGACTTGGCTGAAATAATCACTATGACTGCATTGATGCGCAGGGAGAGTCGAGGTGCACATTGGAGGCTTGACTATCCTAGTCGAGATGACAAGAACTTCCTAAAACATTCGATTGTCACGCTTATCGATGATTTTCTTAAGACTGAATATATCGATGTGAAACTTGGCATGTTCGAAGTAAAGGAGAGGACCTATTAATGCTCTTTAGAATCGCAAGAAGCAGAGAAGGCGGCGAGATCACTCACTATGACCAATACAGAGTTGACGTAAAGAAAGGAATGACCATCCTAGATGTGCTATTTGAGATTCAAGATAGAATGGATCAATCGCTTTCATTCCGATATTCCTGCCGCGGAGCTATATGTGGCAGCTGCGCGATGCTTGTTGACAAGGAACCGAGATTGGCGTGCAAGACACAGGTGAGCTCAGTTAAAGGTATTGATGAGAAGCTTGTGATGTTTCAAGCTTTGTCTGAAACGCCAGAAGGATGGGACAAGGAGAAGGAGATTCTTATCGAGCCTTTACCAAACCTGCCAATTCTGAAAGACCTGGTGGTCGACATGGAGGAGTTTTTCGCAGCATTGGAGGAACTGGAGCTCTGGGCCACTCCTGTGGCTGGTGATTTGCCAAGATCTCAAAGTCCAGAGGAGCGAAAGAAGATCGAACGATATGTAGGATGTATCATGTGTGCACTTTGCTACGGTTCTTGTCCTGTTAATGCAAAGAACCCAAGCTACGTAGGCCCATCTGCACTGGCAAAGGCCTATCGATTCATTGAAGACACTCGTACTGAAGATAGAGAGAGATTTGTCGCGAGTGCAATATCACCCCGAGGAGCTCCTCTTTGCAATCTTATCATGAATTGTGTCAAAGCATGCCCCAAAGGTGTAGCACCTGGCGGAGCAATTCGAAAGATTCAGAGAGATTCTCCCTAGGGCATATATTCTTGGAGTGAATAGAAACTGTATCTTGGTTTCTTGCCCTCAAGATACTTGCCAAGTCGTTTCTTACATAACTCAATTGATACCTCCGAACTATCACAAAGAATCCATCTTCGAGAGAGATTCTCGGCTGCAACTCCCGTAGTTCCCGAACCTGCAAAGAAGTCTGCTACGAGATCTCCCTTCTCGGTTGTAGCGGCGATTATGCGCTCCAAGAGTGCAACAGGCTTCTGCGTTATGAAACCAAGATATTCCCTTGACGCACCTTGAATTGGACTTATGTCCATCCATAAATCAGAAACAAGGACTCCTGATGTATCGGATAGATATTGCTTCTTTGAGTAACGATTGTTCTTACTTGTGTAGATGATACCCTCTTCCCACCATTGGTCAAGAGTTTCTTTCTTGTAGAGATAAGGAGCCGTTCTCCCCCTCCATTCGAACTGCTTCCTATCTGCACTTCTCTGGATTCCTTGTGCTTCAATCTCTATTAACCTGAATCGCCCTCGTTCATCTTCATACCGATAGGGTTTCCTTGATTTCGCATCATGCTCCCGATAAACAGGTTTTGCTTTGAAGCCTTCAATGTCCTTTGCATAGAGCAATATTGAATCGTGTTGACTACCAAATCCCTTGCTCTGAGCCTTTGGGCTATTTGTGCGGCGCCAAATAATCTCGTTTACGAAATTAGAATATCCGAAGATTTGATCAAGAATAGTCTTGATATAATGGGACACATGCCAATCCAGATGTACCCAGATGCATCCACAAGACTTGAGAAGAGAATACATGGCTCTTAGCCTATCTTCCATGAATGCCAAGTACTCTTCCAGGCCTCCAGTCCACTTGTCACTATATGCTAAACTCTCTCCGAGTGTCGGGGCTCTTCTTCTATCTCTCTTCCCTTTAGTCTTGAGAGTATAATCAGTGCCTGAGAAGAATGGTGGGTCTATGTAGATGAGGGCTATTTGACCCTCAATTTCCTTATGCAAGTGCTTTATTGCAGCTAGGCAGTCGCCATGAACTAGTAGATTCTCCTGCAGACCCATGCATCAGTCCTCTGCAGCCTCTCCTTAAGATTTCTTTCAGTATGAGGTTTTTGAGAATACCAGCATCAAGTGAAAGCCAAAAATGGTGGCTCATAAGGCCGAACGCAAATTTGAATTGATGAGAAGAAGTCGGATTACATCTCCATGTCGATGACTTCGTCTTGAACCGCCTGAGCTTCAGAGGCTTCTCGAGCGATGGATATTTTCTCCAGCGTAACTAAGTAGCCAGCAATACGATTTCTCACCTTCTTAGCCTTGACATCTGTGAGCTGTTCAACCAATCTCTTGTTGGTTTCGAAGTCGGTGGTGAAGGTGTCTGGATAGAGCTGGCGGAGTTTCTTCGCCGCATTTTTAATGAACTTCGGTCTTACGCTACCCAATTGTCTGTCACCGCGTACAAGTCTGGTTCGCAACGCCTTAGAATACGAATATAAAGCATATGGTCCATCCTTCAAATTGGGAGAGGCGAAAACTAAATGCTCTATGAAAGATTGGCTCGTGTATATGAGGAGATTGAAGCCACGCCAGGCACATTAGAGAAGACCCGGATTTTTTCTGAACTGCTCAAAGATGCCAAGAGCGATGAGGTGGACAAGATCGTTGCATTGACTGTGGGTCAACTCTTTCCAAGCTGGATGGGTGAACCGGAAATCGGAATTGCTGAGAAGATGGCAATTCAAGTCATCGGTACTGCGGCATCAGTACCAGAGAGAGAGGTGAAGAGTAAGCTTAGGAAAACCGGGGATATTGGTGCTGTAGCAGAGGTTCTGCTCTCCACGAGCGCACAGCAGACTCTCTTTGCGGAAGAGGTTAGTGTGACCAAAGTCTTCAATGAACTTACTGCACTTGCACGGGTTTCTGGCAAGGGAAGTAGCAAAGACAAGGTGGCAAGAATGGTTGGACTGATTTCAGATGCATCTCCTCTGGAAGCCAAATTCATGATTCGGACAGTGACTAGCCAGCTACGCCTTGGGCTAAGTGTCATGGGGATTCTGGATGCCCTCTCATTGGCGTTCACTGGTGACAAGGATGCGAGAGATGTTCTGGAGCATGCGTTCAACGTGTGCAGTGACCTCCGTCGTGTAGCAAAGCTCCTGGCTGAAAAGGGCATTAAAGCTGTAAAGGAACTCAAAGCTGAAGTCGGTGTACCAATTCGTATGATGGCTGCAAAGAAGCTTTCTAGTCCTCAGGAGATAATTGAGAAAGCAGGCCCAGAGGTTCTGGTTGAGTTCAAGTACGACGGGGAGCGTGTTCAAATTCACAAGAATGGAAATGATGTGCTACTCTTCTCGAGGCGCCAGGAACGGATTACAGAGCAGTATCCTGATGTTGTCCAATTGGTTCTGGACCACGTGGAGGCCAAAACATGCATTCTTGAAGCGGAATGTGTTGCCATTGATCCAGACACTGGAAAGATGCGACCATTTCAAGAACTAATGCGAAGACGCAGAAAGACGGATATCAAAGATATGACTAAAGCAGTGCCTGTCGCGCTTTATTTCTTTGACATTCTTTTTCTTGAAGGCAATGACATTACAGGCATTTCCATGAAAAAACGAAGGCAAAAGATGGAGACGATTATCAAGACAGGACCGAGAGTTTCTCTCACGACTGGTGAAGTAACGAAGGACCCAAAGAAACTGATGGAGATATTCAAGAAGGCATTATCGACAAAACATGAGGGTGTAATTGCTAAGGCCCTTCACAAAGATTCAACATATCAAGCCGGGTCAAGAAGTTGGCTCTGGATTAAGCTAAAGGCCTCGTATACAGAAGCAATGGCGGATTCAGTTGATCTTGTTATTGTTGGGGCACTACACGGACGGGGGAAACGAACAGGGCTCTACGGCGCAATCCTAGCCTCTGCTTATGATGTTGTGACAGATACATTCCCGACAGTCTGCAAGATTGGCACCGGCTTCACGGATGAGATGCTAAAGGAGTTCAAGGAGCGACTCGAAAAACACAAGCTACAGGCACGGAATCCAAAGGTTGTTTCGGATGTTGAGGCTGATGTATGGTTTGAACCTGTTGAGGTAATTGAGGTTCTGGGCGATGAAGTAACTGTGAGTCCAACGCATTCAGCAGGAAGAGGTAGGATAGAAGGCGGCGGATTAGCTATTCGATTCCCAAGGTTCACAGGCAGATGGCGTGATGACAAGGATTCAAGTCAAGCCACAACAGTGGGTGACCTCATCGAGATTTTCGAGAGGCAAAGAGGAATGAAAGCATAACTCGGACTTTCCGACACTTTTAGAAGGGTCTAGATTCTGTAGCTTTCAGTAGATGGAGGATTGGCATTGCACAGCGTGAATCTTCATGACCAGAAGATGAATTTTAGCTCTGCACATTTCGTAATTGGCGCAGACTCTTGCGAAGCACTACATGGTCACAACTATCATGTTGAGGTAACTTTGACAGGGCCTCTGAATCATCAGGGGATGGTGATGGACTTTCGCGATCTGAAAGAGAGAGTTCTGCAGGTCTGTTCGCAACTTGATCACAGAGTCCTACTTCCTGGAAAATCGGATGAAATTTCGATTCACGTAACAGAATCCGCTGTCAAGGTTGAAGTAAGAGCTAGACATTACGAGTTTCCTGCGGAGGATTGTGCAATTCTACCGATTAAGGCAACGACTGCTGAACTACTTGCCGAGTTCATTGCAAGCAAGCTGCAAATACCGGATGGATATAGTTTCGAACTATGCGTCAGCGAGAATGTGGGTTCTCGTGGCTGTTACAGTAGCAACTAGTCCAGCAGTCTATTCATTGGCCTTTGGCAACCATACTCTAAACTCGGCACCCATGTTATATTGGCCTTCTACTCTATCACGGACTTCTATATGACCTCCGTACTTCTCCGCGATTTGCCTTACAACATGGATTCCAACACCGCCAAAGCGGCGATTCGGGTCAAACAAGACATCTTTCAATTCATCTCGGATTCCAGGTCCATCGTCGGCAATTGAGAGCTCGAAGCCGTCGTCCGAATCTCGGAGCTTCACCCAAATCTGTGCTTCTTCATCTTCAACGTGGCTTGCCGCATTCTCAAGGAGTTTCTTCACCATCAAATCAAGGAATTTGTCAGCCTTAACGGGAGTTCTTTCTGGCAAACAGTCTGCTTCAATCTTAATGTAATCGTGTTCTGCTCTGAAATCCTTGATGCACTTGATGATTGCATCACGAAGTGATTTTAACTCAAGCGGCGTTTGAAGCAAGTCCCCTGTGCCCTGAACAGAAGAAATCAATTCATCACAGCGGTCAATCGCATCAGACATCTCATGAAGAACACGCATTTCACGGATGTCTGCGTAATGAAGCCCAAGAAGATCCGATCCAATCTTTATGGCTTGGAGGAGGTTTCGTATATCATGACTCATTATGTCCAGATAGAGCTCGCCAATCTTATTGGCTGCCCGAAGGTTCTCCTCAGCATTCTTGAGTTCAGATACATCTCTGAGTACCACTGCAAACCTTTCGCCATCTTCATGTAAGCTAATGCTAGCAGAGAACCATTTTACCTCTGGTTCACCTTCTATTGGATAGTCAAAGGTCTTTTGCAACCCCTGCTCTGCAGCTTGAAATGCTGCTTCCAAGTACATCTCAGCGACTGATCGGGGCAGGTTGTCTGCGATATTGGACCCTACAATACTGTCGACCTCACTGTCCGGACTAAGTCCGGCTTCAGAGTAATATTCGGAAATTACTCCCTGCCTATCAATGACAAAGATGATGTCACTCATCGATGCAACAAGCATTCTATGCCTACGCTCACTTTCATGAAGCGCCTCTTCTGCCTTTCTTCTCTCCGCTCGTTCCTCTGCCTCCTTAAGCTCACGTCTGATTGCAGGTACAAGGCGAGCCAGATTGTCTTTCTTCAGGTAATCCTGAACTCCGGCTTTCATCATCTTCACAGCAATCTCTTCTGATATGGCTCCCGAAACAATGATGAATGGTACGTCCAGAGCTCGTCTCCTAACAATCTGCAGTGCATTGTCGGTGCTAAACGTAGGCAACATATAATCGCAAATTATAATGTCCCAATCTTGCTGGTCCAAGGCTTTTTCCATATCAATGGCTGTATATACTCGCCTGATACTTGGCTCAATGCCCCCCCTCTTGAGTTGTCGCTCAATCAAAAAGGCGTCTTCTTCCGAATCCTCGATCAATAATACGCGAATTGTTTCGTTCAACTGCTCCTCGCCTCCCTTGGATTTACATTAAGAATTAGCCAGTATAATCCGAGTGTTTGAATTGCCTTAACGAACTGGTCAAAATCAACGGGTTTCTGAATATAGCTATTCGCTCCAAGACTATAACTCTCTATTACATCCTGCTCTTCTTTAGATGAGGTAAGAACTACTATGGGAAGAAGCCGAAGTCGTTCATCCTCTCTCACAATGCGTAGGAATTCAAGCCCGCCCATTCGCGGCATCTTCAGGTCAAGTAGAACAACGACAGGCATGTCGCCAGCGTCACGGCCCTCATGCGTGCCCTCTCCGCGAAGGTATTCGAGTGCTTCTATTCCATCATTTGCTATTTCAAGCACGTTTGCAACATGCGCTTTTTCCAGTGCCCTCTTTGTCAATAGTACATCATCGGTGTTGTCCTCCACAAGGAGTATCTTCCCATTTGACATCCTGCATCTTGTCTCCTACTCAGCGAGCGTGAAATAGAATGTTGCTCCCTTTCCGACTTTGCCTTCTGCCCAAATTCTGCCTCCATGTCGCTCAATTGCTCTTTCAACTGTTGCGAGTCCAATCCCTGAACCTTCGAACTCATCAACCCCATGTAAGCGTTGAAACGGCCTAAACAGTTTTTCGGAGAATTCCATATCGAATCCAGCACCGTTGTCTCTCACATAATATACGGTTTCCTCCTCGATTTGCATGGTGCCAAATTCAATTCTTCCGGCTTCAACCTGACTCGTGAACTTCCAGGCATTTCCAATCAAGTTCTGCAGAGCGGCTCTCATGAGTCTGCGGTCGCACCGTGCCTTGATATCCTTCTCAATGACCACCTTCACTTCTCGTTTGGAATCCCCCCGCTGAAGTTCCATTATTACCTCCTCTGCCATGAGCGACAGATCTAGTGGAGTTCTGTCCATGTCGAATCGAGTTACTCTTGAAAGACTAAGAATGTCCTCAATCAGATTGCTCATTTTGCTAGCTGCCTGTCTGATTCTCTGTAGGTAGTTTCTTCCAGTTTCGTCAAGAGTTTCACTGTAGTCTTCAAGTACTGCCTGACTGAATCCATCCATTGTTCTCAGTGGCGCACGGAGGTCATGTGAAACAGTATAGGCAAATGCCTCTAGCTCCTTGTTGGCTGCTGCTAGCTCAGCTGTTCGCTCGTCGACCAGCTGACTGAGTTGTTCATTCAGTCGTTGTACTTCCATCTCGGCTTGGACTCTTTCCGTGAGGTCAAGGAATGAGAGCGCTATCATGCCTGGCAAAACCGGAAATATACTGGTTCTTACTGCTCTTCGCACTTGATTATCTTCGGCTATCACATCTTCGGTTTCCCATTGAAGTTGGTCCTTCAGAGCCCTCGTACACCGCTCAATAACCAACTCCTTCTGGTGACTGGGTGCGATTTCTTCCAATGTTTTCCCTAGTAATGGGGTACTCGGAGATACGAGCATTTTATCGATGGCAGGATTCACTTCGACTAGACGAAGCTCCCCTCCTATACCCTGTTCTAGAATTTGTAGACCGACGGGTATTGCGTTGAATACGCTGCGAAACTTCTTCTCCGCCTTTCTTAAAGCTTCTTGAGTCATTTGCCGTTCCAAAATACGGGTGAACATCACTGCCACAGTCTCAAAGAAGCTAATAGACGCCTGATCCATTTCTTTCGGGTTTTCTGCGGCTAGATTCAGGACTCCCAAAAGATTGTTTGCCTCATCAACTAATGGCCAAGCTACAAGGGACCTGATTTCCAGATTATGTAGACGTTCAACATATTGCTTCAAATCCTCTATTTCACTTATATTAGGCGCAAAGACTGGAGCCTTTCTCAGAGCAGTTCTGGAGACAATTATAGTTTCAGCAGTTTCTTCATCAACACTTACAACATCTGCAATCCTCTCAGGATCGATATTCTTGGTTGCAGTGCCAAAGAGGCAATTCCTGTCTGCATCATACAGCCTAATTGTTCCTTTGTCAAATTCAAGGAGTTCAAGAAGCCCTTCTAGGACTCTCTGACTCAAGTCACTTGGATCAGTTGCATAGGTTGCTGCTTCTGCTATAACTCTAAATGCCTGACGTTCGCGACTAGCAGTTTCCTCCGCCCTGACTCGTGGAGTGATATTTCGTACAACTGCTATTACCCTGGACTGGTCCTCATGCAGACTCATCTTTGCTGAGAACCATTGGTCTTCTCCAGTTACAGTAAGTGGATAATCGAAGGTTTGGCTTGCTCCAGTTTCTCTGACTTTTCTTATTGTTCTGAGATATTCCGCCGCTATGTTGTTTGGAAGGACTTCAGCGGGGCGCCTCCCCAGGAACTCCTCAGGTGGTACAACCAAATCCTCTTCGCTCTGACCATAGAACTCGACATATCTGTCGTCTGCATCATAGACGAAGACTAGATCGCTGATGGACTGCACAAGTGTTCTGTAATTCTCTTCTGATTCCTTGAGGGCGTTTTCTGCCCACCTTTTTTCAGTTATGTCCTCTCCAGAGCTAAGAAGGCCGACAATACTTCCGGATTCATCTCGGAGCGGAGTTGTGTACCAGCTGATTAGTCTCTCTTCATTGTTCCGCGTTAATACCATCCGTTCTTGTCCTTCAATGAAAGGCAATGTACCTGCCATGATCTGGTTGAATGCGGCTCTCACTTCTAGCCTCGCTGATTCTGGCACGAATTCAAACCAAGACCTGCCTAGTATCTCACCTGGACTATACCCCAGAACTTCGCAACCTTTCCTGTTTAGAAGCGTGATGTTTCCTTTGCGGTCCAAAACCAAGAATACCACACCAGCAAGATCAAGGTACAATTGCGCCCTATCTCTCTGGGCACGTACAGCTGCCTCCGCATTGTAGCGCTCAGTTATGTCAATCACTGCAGTCTGCATTGCAGGTCTGCCATCAAACTCGATTACATTCACAAATGATTCTACCCAGCGGATTTCTCCTGATGGTCGAACAATTCTGTACTCGTTTGCGGTACGTGTTAATTGGGATTGTCTATACTCCCTGTATCTCTCTTTGAGTCTATCGTGGTCATCAGAATGGATTGTTCGCCAAATGTCTTCTGTTCCAAACTCCAGAACTTCTTCAATTGAATGTCCTATGATGTCTGCATACGCTTGATTGCAGTAAACAACGGCTTCGTCTTGCGAAATTACTATGCCCTGTATCGATTTCTCAGCCAGATTTCGATACTTGCTTTCCGATGCCTTCAGCTCTTCTTGCCACTTCATTATCTCTGTTACGTCTCTAATAATACTACATGTCAAAGGTCCGCTCTCACTACTAATGCGGAATGTTGCCTGTTGAATTGCGCGGGTTGAGCCATCCAAATTCCGGAGATTGTGGTTAGCAAGCCTTTCAGACCATGGTTTTTCATCCAACGCTAGATAATCCTGAATAGAATCCTGAATCTGAAGACGTCTTTCTTCAGCAGTTTCTTCATCGAGCATCAATCGCTTCATTATAGAGCTTATTGTGGAACCAATGGCTTCTTCCCTGCTAATCCCAGTGATTCCTTCTAAGCTTCTGTTCCATTCCATAATTATACCTGATTCGGAAAAGAGCACAATACCATCGATGGACTCTGAGATAATGCCCCTCAGCTTTGCTTCCCTATCCCTCAGCTCCATTTCTGAGGTTTTTCTCTCAGTTATGTCCATTAGAGTCCCTGTCGCACGCTTGGTTCTCCCTTCACTATTTCGCTCCTGAACCTTTCCCTGATCCAGAACCCATTTATATTCTCCAGAGCGGGTTTTCATTCTATATTCGGAGTAATACAGCTCTGACTTACCATCAACATGCCCATCCCATAGCGCCTCTACTTCCTTGAGGTCATCCGGGTGCACAAGCTGTACCCACCCATTGTATCCCATTCCTTGAATCTCACTTAATTCGTAACCAAGAATCTCAGCATATCTCTTATTGAATACAAAAGTGTCCTTGTCCACAAACCAATCCCATAATCCGAGATTTGCTCCCATTAGGGCGAGGCCCAATCTCTCCTGACTGTCTTTGAGTGCTTCTTGTGCTTTGGCTCTTTCACTAATATCACGTACAATGCTTTGGAGGTAGAGTGGTTCCTTTGATTCGTCAGAAATGAGTGCTATGTTAATCTCAGCTGGAAAGGTTGTTCCATCCTTCCTCTGAAATGTGCGTTCGTAAACTGGCAGCAATTCCCCTCTTAGAAGGCTATCAATGCGACCGGCGCTATCACCAACCTCAGATTGGTCCATCGTGATTTCATACGACTTGCCGATAATTTCCCCTCTCGAGTATCCTAACATCTCCAAGCCCCGTTGATTGATATCCATGATTACCCCCTCCAGAGTCATTAGGAAAATCCCATCATTGGTTTCTTCGAAAAGAGCATAGTACTTCTGTTGGACCTCATGCAAGCCCTTCAGAACAGGTTCAATGACCAGATAGAATTCATTCGCCTTATCTTGATGTATTACTGACCCTGTTCCAATGTCCACAAGAAGTCCAGTTCCTGTCCTAGTTCTCAGGACGATCTCTTGTTTTTCCGCAGAGGACCGGTGTCTGAAGCTATTGCTTTCTTCATGGAGAATATCAAAGAATGATCGATTCTCCAATTCCTCTTTACTATACTCCAGCATATCCGCCAAAACAGCATTTACGTGAATCATGTTTCCGTCTGCATCTATGACCGCGAAACCTTCACTGATTTGCTCCGCTAGTGAATAGCAGCTGGATATATGTTCTCCAACTAAACTGGTCATTGCTATGTACAACTCCGTTCGAGATAAGGGGTACGGAACGGACCATTGTTCAATTGAACAAATATCATAATTCCGGTTGTAATCCTCGCGATTCTCATGGTTTCGAAATGTTCGTAAAACGTTGAATGACAAAGCTAAAAGGCATGAAGTTTGTGGACCCGAACCATCAGAGGCGACAGAAGTGGTCGTTGATACGCAGAACGAGAAGCCAAGGTACAGGATTCGACTTAACAAGGTTGGTGTGAAGAACCTCAAGACTTTCCTGATTACCGAGAGGAGCGGACTCAGACATCACCTAATTCCAACCGTCGAGTTTACTATTGATCTTCCTGCAGATACAAAGGGAGTTCACATGTCTCGTCTTGTGGAAACAATGAGTGAAGTTATCAGTGAGGAGTTCAGCGTATATCCATCTGTTGAAGAGCTTCAGATTAATGTCCTTGAAGCCCTCTCAAAGAAGCATCCCTTCAGGCGTGGCGAGATTAAGTTTGATTTTGAGTTCGGGTATGCGAGTAGAACTCCAGAGTCAAGGAAACGCACATGGGAAGTCTGTGACATCTCTGCGTCAACCACGAAGGAAGTTGGCAAGCCGCACAGCCATACTGCTTCTGTAAGCGTGATTGGAAATACTGTGTGTCCTCATTGCATGGCCAACAACCACGGCCTAACCCATATGCAGCGGGCAATAGGAACGCTCCAGGTCCAGGGTTTGACCAAGGATATCCCCAACTATGGAGATATGATTGAAGTCATTGAACGTTCTTTTTCCAGTCGAACCTATTCGCTTCTGAAGCTTGAGGATGAACTGCATGTCACCAAGGAAATGCATGACAATCCTCAGTTTGTGGAGGACGTGTGCCGGAACATCCTACAGCATGCAAAAGACAAATTTCAGGACCGTACTCTTGAAATGTGTGCTGAAGCCCGTTCTTTGGAGAGTATTCACAAGCATGATGTTATTGCCAAGGGTCAGATTGTTGTGAATGGTGACGAGTAATTTTCCAC
>JBHLND010000312.1:0-3729 GCA_048937485.1 Promethearchaeota archaeon | reverse complement strand
TATATGAGTTTGTCTTTTTGGTGATTTTCATCACCATAATACCCAGAAAATGACACTCTGATTAGAGTATCACTTTAAAAAGTCACGTTTGTTAAATATTTAAAAGTGTTCAAGAGATGGTTTTCAACAGTGTTAATGAAGAAATCCGCAGAATACATCCGCATATCCGACAGGCATCTGGAATTGTCTGCTTTTCTTCTGGCAAAAGGCTAGTGGATTGGGAGGAAGATTATCTTCGAGAGCAATGGAAAAAAGACTGCTGCAAAGAGGCGAATTGGAAGGAGAGATGAAATGACAACTACCCTGAAGGCGATAATCGACAAGTTGGTATCAAATTCGAAAATAAAGCACTATTATGATTCCAGAGTATTCATGGAACGAATTAGGGATGAACAAGATGCTGCTGAGATATTGGTAAGAATCATGGATGAGGGAACGAAAGAATCATCCATTCGCGCAGGAAGGATGCTGAGTATGTGTACTATTTCAGCAATATTGCCTTTGGTAAAGGAATTGACGACAAAGAATACCAAGGATAAATTGAGCCGACTATCTCTCTCACGCCTAATAGTACTTCAATCAGGTTCTGGCCAAAGTAAAAGAACCAAAAAGGAAGTCTTTACCGAAGTTATTCATCATTTATTGCCGCTTCTGAATGAGAAATCCAAATTGGAAGTGACAAATCATGAGGAAGACATAGAGATGGAGTATCTCCAATATCGAGTATGTGATGAAGCATTCTTAGTGCTAATTTACCTCTCAGAGATGCATTTTGATGATGGATACTTCCAAGACCAAGATTATGAAATGCGCAACAGTATAATCAAGACATGCAAAAACAGGTTCCTCGTTGCTTGAGCAGCTCCCAAACTTGCTTTACAAGCAATCCACCTAATCTAACCAGCGGTCCTGTGACTGTTTTCAACCTGACGGCCATAGCATGAGTGCATCCAACACGTTCTGATTCGTGTGAACGAAATAACCATTCGTGAAGCCCGAGGAGAGGACATACCTTCCATCGTTGAAACTTCTCGGACATCAACCACTGAAGACGAGATGGCTCTGAAAGGAAGGCAGATATAGGTGTCAATAGAAGCCGGGAAGGATTCCATCATGACCCAACCTAGCAATCCGAAGCTGATTCGAGTTAGCATACTTATGATTCTAGTAGCTCTGTTAGTTCCATTTGCATATCATCTTGACTTGAATCCGTATGGCTGGAACTCCTTTGAAGCAGTATTATGGCGCTACGTAGAGCCAATCTCTAGTGTTCTCCTATTTGACAACACACTGCACCTTATACCATACTATGTATTCGGATTCTTCTCTGTCATCCAAGTGATAAGATATTATCAGGGGAAGACAAGCAGAGCCAAGACAATCGTTGTGGGGGTTTATGCCCACCTACATCCGTTTCTACTCTCGCTTCCAGTATTGCTTGGCATGCCTTTCACAGTTGCACCAGGCGGAGAAGTCATGTATCCTGTTATAATCCCAATTCCTATTCTTCTATTGGTTGGAGCCTTGCTAGTCTATCTGAATCCACCCAAGTTGACTGACTAGTCCTCCGAGGTTTTGGTGCAGCGTTTGACAAGGAATTTGAGGCGCCCCAGGATTTGAAGGCCCAACTTGGATTTTTGAAGACCGTCGCTTTATCAGGAACGCATTCAAACGACAACAATCACAATTGTGACGATCGCAACGGCACCGACTCCCAGCAGAAGCAGCTCCATCGGGAATTGCGATGAATCAGATGTGATTGTAGTTGTATTGGTAGTTCTACGACGTTGGAGTAAATCATGAGAATGGAACTCCACTGGTATGTCCAATGCAACAGATTCATGTAATGCATTGCTTTGAGCCGACACATGAAAGTTCTTGCACTCAATGGAAGTCCGCGAAAGGCAGCGACCGCGCACGTCCTAGGAATATTCCTGGAAGGAATGGAAGAAGCTGGAGCGGAAGTTGAATTGGTTCGCATCTCCAAATTGGATGTAAAACCGTGTCGCGGATGCTTTACCTGTTGGACCAGTACTCCTGGGATATGTGTTCAGAAAGACGACATGGCGGACATGTTACCCAAGCTTGATGAAGCCGATGTGATAGTTTTGGGAACTCCCGTTTATGTGGACGGAATGACGGGCATCATGAAGAATTTTCTTGACAGAATGATTCCACTGGATAATGGCAAGGTTGTGATTCAGGATGGACATTGCCGACACCCAAGCAGAAGCGGGAGGGACACCATCAAAATTGCCCTTGTGTCCGTGTGTGGCTTTCACGAAATGGACAATTTTGATCCAGTTGTAATGCACACCAGGGCCCTGTGCAAGAATATGAATGCGGAGTTCGTTGGCGCCGTACTCAGACCCTATGCGTGGGCGTTGACTGCACTTCCGAGCAGGGGCATAGATGTTTCAGACGTGCTGGAGGCAATTCGAGATGCAGGCCGCCAATTGGTCAAGAAAGGAGAGATCAAAGAGGCTACTCTTGATATCATATCCAAGGAGCTTATTCCCAAGGAGATTGTCGCACAAGTGATTAGCAGCCAATTCAGATGATTTCATTCTTGTTTCTTCTGGAGAAGAAATAAAACTCCAACAACGACCAGAAGAGCTGGACCCAGAAGCAGGCCGCCCCAAACGAACAGAGATAGAACTGCAACCAAAATCATCTTCATCCCATCTGATGTCGTGGCATTCCTGTCCAGGCGGATTCCTATGCGAAGCCCGAAGTATCCCATTAGAATTGGCAGCATAGCAAAGATTGCAGTGATTACCGCTTGAGCATTGATTGGAACATTAAGGGCTGCAACAATCATCTGGTGGAACATTAGAATGCCGCTACCTACAATCAATAGACTTCCGGCAAATCCAATCCACGTAAAGGGATTTGATATCCTACTCCCTTCCTCTTGCCTTCTGTAGATGAAGATTATGCCAAGAGGCACCGTAATCAGAATAGGTGCAAGAATCAGGAAGAGGTTCTGGCCTTCCCAGAGATGAATTCCAATGACATTGATTGGCACAAGGAGCCATTCATCAAATGTGAAGGATTCAACATATCCAATTGTGATGGCATATCGTCCGTGAGATGTTTCATCGTAGACGGCGAGGTAATAGTCGCCCGTTTCTGGGACAATGATATCAACACTCTCCAACAGGTAGAAGCTTGATGGTGTGAAACCCTCATACTCAGGATGCATCAGAGCTTCATCAAAGACAACAATACCGACATCCGAAGGAATCTCAATGTGATCCTCAAGATGGTCTGAAACGTTGCTCGAATTGGTCAGTCCGTGGCCCATTAGGACTAGCGTTGGTCTGAAGGAAGTGCTGACGAATTCTGTTGGAATCATGAGAGTCATCCTGAGTCGTGTACCAGCCCCCATCTCGAATGTGAAGTATTGCGCTTCATCGTGATTATGAATCTCAGAATAGATTACGTATGACTTTGTGGGATCCGCAATCTCTGTTGCAGTGTCAAGAGACTCTCCAGGTTCGCCTGTCACAGGCACATGTCCGGATGCACTCTGAAACAGCATCAGTGAGAGAACTATGATCGCTGCTATGGTGAATATTCTATGTTTCATTAATTATCCCCACCTTCAGAAGTAATTAACAATAGTTAATTCATATTGCATATAATCTTTGTCCTTGTGGAAGCCAATGAAAGCTGCAGATAACCAACTTTGCTCAAATGCTTTGTAATAGGCAAGGTGCTTTAAAC
>JBHLND010000311.1:3443-3731 GCA_048937485.1 Promethearchaeota archaeon | reverse complement strand
GAAGCAAATATGATTCCTAGGCCCAATACCATCCATGCTCTCTCCTCTTGGCCTATTGCATAATAGAGCGGAAAGAGCAATCCGAGTACTAGGGCGAAGTAGTAAAGCCATTCCGACAGGACGTCCATGCCAGCGGCTGCATCAGATAGCGCGGTCCAAGGCAAATATATCAGATAGAATAATGCCAAGGCGATTCCGGCTAAGTACATGATTAGAGTCTTGAAGCTTATTTCTTCGCTCAAATCTCACACACTCCGTGGCTCCATAGAGCCACAATAGTTGAATGGA
>JBHLND010000311.1:0-3433 GCA_048937485.1 Promethearchaeota archaeon | reverse complement strand
ATATACACTCCGATATATGAATAAGAAGGGTTAGAAAATATTAGCATCGACATTTGCCTAATTTCTTGGTTTAAATCGTCATAAGCGAATACCAATTTGCCGATTTGATGAAGTAAATCTCTTTGAAGATGGCGCCATTTGCCTGTTTTTGATTCGCATTGTTTATTTGTCGGAAAGCTGAAGCTAGAATGTGGTAAGTCATCACAAGGCCTAGTTCCTATTCGAAACCTCCCAAGAGTCGGATGGCGAATCATAGATTCGAGGGTGCAATAATCTAATGCTATTACAAACAGCCTTCACAAATGTCCTAATTGAGATCTTCACCATTCTGGGCATCATACTTGTGTGCCTGATGTGCTTGTTCTGCTCAACAAACTCTGAAAAGGATTCTCAAACGGGGCGAGATACTGCTAGGGTGATGCGCGAGGAAAGGGTGACCGCCATATCTTCGGAACCATCAGTAGATAGGACAAGATACCGATACCAAAGTCCGCCAGGAACTATCTCGTTTGGAGCACGTAGATCTACCTCAAGCGAAGCCAAGGTTCGGCCGTCAGCATTGTTTGCTCCTGGTGGAGAGCGTGGTGATGTCAAAGCTCTTCGTGGTGGCGAATTCATCGGGAACCGCATGAGATTCAAAGTCAAGGTGCTGAATGAATCCAAGCTGACCATAACTGACGTCACCATCTGGTTGGTGTCTTACCCCAACCAAGCATTGAGATTGGAAGATGATGATGACATCAAGTTTCCCAAGATTGAACCAGGGGGTTTTCGAAGCCCGCACTTTGACCTATTGCCAACTCAAGACTGCGTTCGAGGGGAAATTGTTGCAGGAGTATCCTACATAGATGCCTCTGGAAAGGCTCACTCTATGACAACTGACCCCTTTATCATCAGATCAGTCTGCGACTTGCTTCAACCGGAGGTCATTGATGCAGAGCAATTCTCTAGACGACTTAAGGAACTAGAGTGTGGAGAACTCACGGTAAAGGTTGAGGATTGGACTCCTGAAGAGATGTATGAGAAGACCTTACGCATCTTGGACCAGTCCAACTTCTATGAGGTTGACAGCAACTTCGATGTGCAGGATGGAGTTGTAATCGGAGATGTGAGTGGCTGGGCCAAGGGCAAGTACACTGGAAAGCGACTTGGTGTAAGAATCAGGATAACCGGCAGGAGTCAGGAAGAAGGAGCTTCTTGCAGAATTTCGATGTCCGGGGAAGATGATGCGATGATTCTCCCAGCCATAGATGATCTCAAAGAGCAGCTAAGTGCGTGGCTTTGCCCATTCTGTGGAAGCAAGCTCACCCTTGAGAATGTTAAGGATCTAAAGGCGGGCAAGTCTATCAAATGTCCGTTCTGTTCAACCACAATTGGAAGATGACACTAGGTTTTGTGCTTTAGTGCATAAACAAGAAGAGAAAGGCAAACAATCTCCGAAGCGATCCCAATCATGAGATAGCTATCAAGAGAGAACGGAAGTGTTGATCCATCGCCTAGGTCAAGAAGATTCAGGTCAGAGAACTCGAACCCATTAATATCATTCCAAGTTGGTGTCATAGAGTAGTTTAGAAAATGCAATAAAATCCCTGTGGCACTATCATACCGCATTGTTTCGCTATGAATGTGATCGCTTTCATTTAGACTATAGTCCACCACCCAGCTATTGAAGTCGCCATGAGGATGAGTATGTATGTAGTCTTCAATAATAGTAAAGTTCGGCCCACTAGGTCTAAATGTAAGAACCTGTCCAAGGTCCCATCCAGTTGTGTTTTGCCAAAGTGGAGGAAAGAAATATGCACCATGGTGTTCACCGGTGCTTGTGGTAATTTCCCAATCCGGCATTGACACATAGAGCAATTCAACTGGTTGATATTCCGTCGTTAGGGTTATGCTTAGTATATTACTGGTGCCGTCAACCCATCCATTTATCTCATATGAAAAAGGGTCTCCTTCATAGTATATGTACCTGAAATTTCCTCCGAAGTAATCGGGGGCATAACCTGGACGGATTTGTGCACGAACCACGGGTATAGATGAAAGCAGAAAGACAAAGAACACAGCCAAAGCCAATACTGAATTAACTCTGTTCATTTTCTGATTCTCTACTCTTCTATCCAATGGCATCCCTTCTCGAACGGAAGATTGTAATCACGACGAGGATTACTACCAATGCAGAACCTATCGTGACGGCAACGGACATCACCATTATCAGATCGATATCAGTTCCATTGGTAGTCGTCGAGGTTGTGATTGTAGTCGCCGTGGATGGAGCAGATACAAAAACCCACACAGTATCGGTAGCATTACGACCCTCAGTATCAAACACAACGATAGTGAAGTAGTATGCGCCGCTCAAGAAACCATCCACATCGATGCTGATAGGCAAGCCGTTCCAAATTGCAGAGGCCACTAGTGTCCCATTTCTGTAGACCATGAACAGCCCTGGAATCATACTTGAGGGGGTCCAAGTAATGATGTGGCCTGTAGACCCTTGAACATAGAAGATATCCTCGGGACTGTCAATCGTTGGAGCAGCAACAGGTAAGAGGAATCTTGGAAACCTGTCAACACTCATTGCGGAACCTGGAATTGAATAAGGCGGGCTGCCATCGTAGTCGTCCCATGCATTTCCTACGGACACTGCATCATCCCAGAGGTTTGCGGACCCATCGTCCTGAGCGTGTTGTCCATTATCTCCGAACTCATTATTGTAAATTGAGAAACCTGTGGAGTAGTAGTCAAGTGTGACTGCAGTCGTGGAGGTGTTGAAGAACTGGTTTGAAGTTATCTCGAAGTTGCTGCACTGCATTGCCATGATGCACTGTTCATTGAATTCAAACAAATTCTCTCCGATAACACCGGAATCGCACATTATGACATAGAGAGAAAGGAACATTGATGTTTGGAATATGTTATCTACTATGTTGAAGCCAGTTGTAAAGTTACTCATTATGCAGTATTGATTGGATGAGAATTGGCAATTGTAGACACCGCCCATAACCGATTCTTGAACCCAAATGGCAACCAAGCAGTTCGAGAAATCAGTGTCCTCAACAGTCACATCCCAGCCATAGGCAATTGTAACAGCAGCTGTTACCGAATCGAACGCGCCATTCCTCAATATTCCATCACTGCAGTTAGCCAGGATAATCTGACCGTAATATGAGGCGTCGATATCGAATCCAGTTTCCTGCCAAAAGTACCCAAGAGGAAGACCCCTTGCTGTGTTGTTTTGCATGGTATGTCTGTAATTCAGGGGATTGGACCCTACGAAGATAGCTCCTGATTCAAAGTTGTTGTTATAAAAGGAACAATCATTGCTGAACATTGAGAAGAAGTCCATGCCAGTGTCACTTTGGGTAGTTGAGTTTTGAATTAGAGGATCCCCGTTTGGGGCGATGTCCGTTCCTGGTCTCAACGCGATGTCGGC
>JBHLND010000310.1:0-3750 GCA_048937485.1 Promethearchaeota archaeon | reverse complement strand
CGGAGCAAATATGTGCGATTTGGGAGGCAACATCTTTGTTCACGAGAAGCAATTCGCTTGTCATGGCCAAGCAAGAGATGCAGGCGTGACTGTCATTCCTGATATTGGACTTGCGCCCGGCATGACAAACATCCTGGCTCGCGCAGGTATTGATTATCTTACAAATCCAGAGAACGTGACTATTCGAGTTGGCGGCTTGCAGCAAAACCCCCAACCTCCCTTGAATTACTCCTTGATTTTTTCTGTTGAAGGTTTAATCAATGAATACGTCGAGCCATGCAGGGTTCTGCGTGATGGTAAGATAGAGATGGAGGATCCACTTATCGGATTTGAACAAGTTGAGTTTCCACCCCCATTTGGAATTCTTGAGGCCTTCAACACAAGCGGCGGAACTTCCACGTTGCCCATGACATATGAGGGCAAATTGACCAACTTGGATTACAAGACGATTCGATATCCTGGTCATGGCCATAAAATGTGGTGCTTGATGAAGTTGGGTTTAATGGATAGCACAGAGCAGGACTTCAATGGGACCAAGATTGCGCCACGGAAAGTCCTTGAGAAGCTACTGGAAAGCAACCTGCCTCCATCAGGGAAGGATGTGACGCTCGTACGCGTAACGATTGAGGGTTGGAAAGGGACCGAATCCAGAAAGATCGAGTATGAGTTAATCGACTACTTCGATGACAAATCCGGGCTGACTTCTATGATGCGGACAACTGCATTTCCAGCATCCGTTGCGGCAGCCATGATGGCTGATGGCACTATTCAAGAAAAGGGTGTCCTTGCTCCCGAAGTGGCAATTCCACCCGACAAATTCATTGAGGAATTGCAGAAGCGTGGCCTGAGCATCAAAGAACGGATTACGTAGAATCGCGACATTCAATAGAGGGCATGTTTTGTCTAGAATGCGACCCAGAATGAGAGCCATTACTGAAGCAGCGTTAGATACGTGTCACAAAGAAGGAGCGTCATATGCAGATATTCGCATTGTGACCATTAGGGATGAAGATATCACAATTAAGAAAGGCAGCATAGATTTGCTGCGTTTATCCACCATTCGTGGATTCGGGATTCGTGCAATTGCCAAGGGTGGCTGGGGGTTTGCGGGTTCCTACGATGTGAGCACGAAAGAAGCACGTCGTGTGGCTGAACTAGCGGTCCGAATCGCCAAGGCATCAGGATCCACCAGAAAGGAACCCGTTAAACTCGTGGACGAAGCGGCAGTTGAGGACGAATATGCGACTAAGGTCAAGAAGAATCCTTTCGATGTTCCAACCGAGGATAAGGTCGAAATCCTTAGCGAGGTTGACAAACAGCTGAAGGAGATTGGCGGTGATAAGATTCGCCTCACTAAGGCGGATTATAGAGGACACCAAGAGGACAAGGTGTTTGCCAGTCTGGAAGGCTCATTCATTGAACAGAAGATTATATTCTGCGGCGGAGGATTTACAACTATTGCTGTTGCTCCTGGAGTTCCTCCACAAGCGCGGTCCTACCCTGGTTCATTCCGTGGCGATTTCGGAACGGCAGGTTACGAGTATTTCGAGGGGCTCAACCTACTTGACAATGTGCAGAGAACTGTAGAGGAAGCCATTGCCCTAACAGAGGCTCCTGCATGCCCCTCGGAGAAGACAACATTGCTTCTGGACGGTCATCAGCTCATGCTTCAGATACACGAGAGCTGCGGACATCCTACCGAACTTGATCGGGTTCTGGGTACTGAGGCGGCCTTTGCCGGAACGAGTTTTATGACTCCAGACTTGTTGGGCAGTCTACGCTATGGGAGTGAGCACGTTACCCTCACTTCAGATTGTACACTTGAGGGAGGACTTGGAACTTATGGTTACGATGATGAGGGAGTAAAGGCGCGTCGTGTAGATCTGGTAAAGGACGGTCTTTTCGTCGGCTATCAAACCTCGCGTGAAACCGCTGCTCAACTAGGACTTGAGAAAAGCTCTAGTGGAATGAGAGCAGATAGTCCTCAGAAGCTCCCACTCATTCGAATGGTGAACATAAATTTGGAGCCAACTGATTGGAAACGTGATGAAATTATCGGAGATACAAAACGCGGGATATTGATGTCTACAAACAAAAGCTGGAGCATTGACGACAAACGTCTGAATTTCCAATTCGGAACCGAAATCGCCTGGGAGATAAGAGATGGCGAGATTGGCGAAATAATCCGAAATCCAACTTATACAGGAATAACTCCAGAATTCTGGGGCAGCATGGACGCTTCTTCCAGAGATGATTGGCGACTATGGGGGACTCCTAACTGTGGCAAGGGTCAGCCATCGCAGGTGATGTATGTGGGGCATGGCTGTGGAACTGCTCGGTTCCGCGATGTCAGAATTGGGATTATGCAGGAGGGAGGTGGATAGAATGGGCTCGAAGAAGGATCAGATGCTTGCGAAAGCCAGCTTGGTAGTGAAGGAGGCCGAGGCTATGGGTGCGAGTCAAACTGAAGCACGAGTAGTACTTCAGAGAACTTCCCTGACTAGGTTGGCAAACAGCATAATCGATCAAAATGTTTCTGATAACATCGCACGGGTCTGCATCACTCTCTATTATGGGCAGAAGAAAGGCACTGTACGAGTAGACGTTTTTGATGATGATTCCATAAAAGCAGCTGTAAAATCAGCATCAAGCATTGCCAAGATCTCTCCGGACATTAAGGAGTTCAAGTCCCTGCCTAACCCGAAGCCCTATTCCGATGCTCTTGATGGTGAGGATTTGGCACCAAAGGGAAGCCTTGAAGCCACTCCTGAGCAGAGAGCCGAATTTGCTATGACTGCTGTGAGCACAGCTCATGATGTCGACAGTAGGATAAGGGCTGTTGCAGGAGCAGTATCTCATCAGGCAACTGAAAGTGTTCTTGTTAATTCACTTGGAGTTGAAACTCACAGTCTGAGAACGCGCAGCAACATCAATCTCACAATCATGGCTGAAGATGGAACAGAAGAAACTGCTGGTTGGGCTGAAGATCATCAGCGTGATTTCAGCAAGCTGAATGTAGTTGAGGTTGCACGTAAAGCTGCTGAAAAGGCTGCAACGGGTTTCGGAATGAGAAACCTTGAGCCTGGTGAGTACGAGATTGTGCTTGAGTCTTCGGCTATTTCCGGCCTTACATTCTATATGGGCTACATCGGATTTAGTGCCATGAGCTATCAAGACTATCGGAGTTTCCTGATTGACAAGTTGGGAGAAAAGATGTTCTCTGATAGTCTGTTTCTTTGGGACGATTCCCTTGATCCACGTCATATCACTCCTGCAATAGCTGACGATGAAGGTATCCCAAAGTCCAGAATTGACTTAGTCGAATCTGGCGTGGTCAAGAATCTTGTTTACAACTCGCTCACAGCCGCCAAGGATGGACTTGAAAGCACAGGGCATCATGCCGAGATGTGGGGACAAGGCTTACCGTTTCCTCGTCATATGATTATCAAGGAAGGAGATTCGAATCTTGATGAGATGATTGCAGAAACAAAGAGAGGTATTCTGGTTACACATTTTCATTATCAAAATCCGGTGGATCCAACCAAGGGAGTGCTCACTGGTTTGACACGAGATGGAACATGGTATATTGAAAACGGCGAGATAAAGTGGCCTCTCAAGACCTTGAGGTATACAGACGCTTTACCAAGGTTTCTTGGCAACGTAGACCTGATTGGAGGGTATGGCAAACTTCGGCACATGAATTATTTCTTTCCGCCCAGGAAACTTCCCTCATTCAGAATATCTGGTTCG
>JBHLND010000309.1:0-3759 GCA_048937485.1 Promethearchaeota archaeon | reverse complement strand
CAGTCTAGAGTAGAATTCATTGTGCTGCTGACAATCCAAGGGGATGGTGTCTGCCACGGTTCTCTTCCAGTAGTCAAGTAGTGAGCTCTTTCCTATGCCTCCGATACCTCGCAGATGAAGAACAACGCTTTTCTCCTTGCAGCGTTCAAGCGCCTCATCCATCCATTGGAGATACTCCTCCCTGCCAACAAACACTCTCTCCGAAGGTGCGAAGCGCTCGTACAATCTCTTAACCTCTACTCACATGGCTAGCTGCTATTGCCGATGTCTCTCATAAGCTAGTCGGTGGACAGCTTCGCTATCGGAACCACGGGTGAATTAGTTCCTCTTCGGTGAACTCGATATCGCCTTCTATTGCAGCTTCAAGATCCCTCAGGCGGTCCTTGAATTCTTCGGACTCTTCCTCCTTATCATTGTTTGAATAGAACGTAACAAGATTCCTGAGTGTCTTTTCCAATCCAGCACCAACCACTTCAGGACATTTAGCACACAGTGAATCACGAATCTCCAGGGCTTCATTGAATGCGTCCTCTGCCTTTGATTCTTGTATTGAAGTTGCAAGCAAGACACCTAGATTGTTCAAAATTGTAGCGTACAAGTCAGCAAGAAAAGCGCCCTCCGGATTTCTATTCTTTACATCCTTTAGGGAATCCAACGCTTCGCGATAAACGGCCTCAGCCTCCGCAATCCGTCCAGTTTGTCGAAATATGATTCCAAGATTATTCAGAGTGTGAGCAACCATTGGATTTCCGAAATCCGGAGTGAAGATTGCATGCTTTTGCCAGATATCTAGAAGTTCTTGATAGGCATCTTCAGCTTCACGAACCTTTCCTTTACGCTGCAAATGTCGGGCATTGTTATGAATACTCCAAGAGAGAAGAATATCCCAATAGTCTGGTGCTGTGAGTATCATCTCTCTAGCATGACTAAGAGCCTTTGGGATGATTGCATCTGCATCACTTTGCTTGCCATTCATCTCAAGTAGTTGAACGAGCCCATTCTCAATCTTGATATACCATCCCAAATCAATAAGTGAACCCGCTTCGAAAAGATCCCTCTGAATAGGCTCTATCTCCCAAAACATTCGTTCAGCCTCAACTGATTTACCCATAAAGCGGTATACGTCACCAAGCATATTGACGACCAGCCGCCTTAGTGCTATTATCTCCTTGGTTTGCTCGAGGAGTGCAGCAAGTATACTCTCTGCTTCTCTGAGTTCACCCATTCGATAGTGAGCTCTTCCTATGGTTAGGGTGCATAATGCATTAGCGATCATTTCACGAGGACCAATAGCTATTCTCTCACTCTTTTCTTCATTCAGAAGTATCAATCCTTTTTGGGCTACTTCTAATGATTCCAGATATCTGTGATTTTCCGCTAAAACCCAACCAAGTTCAGCATGACATGAAACCAAGTCACCGAAGTGTCGTGTTAAGACGTTCTTATCCAAATTGAGGTAAGTATCTATGGCATCCCTATACGCTCTCTCTCCTTCTAGTAGTCGATGTGTAGTAGTACCGTAGAAATATCCTAAGCTGTTCAGAATATCTCCAACATAACCAAGAAGTTGTGGATTATCCCCCGCAAGCTCCGTCATAGTCCTCAATGAGTCTTGAAGCAGCTGTTCTCCATCCGCTATACGGCCCATTGAATTTGAGAGAAACCAGCCCTTCATATGTTGCACAACAGTTTCTCCCAATTGAGTGGAAAGCGATAGTGAGTTTAGAAATGAATCAATTTCCAAAATCATCCCGCTCAGCACTAGGTTCCAGGGTACATTCTTAATCTGGGTTAGAGCATCCTCTTCAGATTTGACGGCAAGGACAGATACTGCCAATCCTTGAAGTGAGTAATCTGACTTCTCAGTCGATTCCTTTTCAAGAAGTGCTACAGCTTCATCAACAAGATTAGGCAATCTATGACCCAATTCTGAGATTGTGAGATCCTTTGCCAGATCATGCAAAACCAGAGTTCCATCCTCTCTAACCTTGATGAAGCTCAGTTGCGTCAGGCGATCCCATTTGTCAACAGTCAATGTTGGTGCTATGATACCCAGAATCTCTCGGTTGAAATAAGGAACCAAGCTTGCACGGTCCAGCAATTCCTGCAAACCTTCAGCTTGACTGAATAGACGTCTCCAGACCTTCAACCGAACTGCTTCAAGAGTTTCAGATCGCAAATCCTCAATATCATCCAACGTTTGCGGCTCGGATTCCAGCAAATCACACATGGTGTTGATAACGAAGGGATTTCCCCCACTGACACTGATAACCCTCTCTTGAAGTGCCTTGTCAGTGACTCCTCGTTTGCCAAGTAGCTCAATGCAGCTATCCCTTTCGAGCTCGGTCAACTCAAACTCTTCAATATCCAGTTCCTTGTTGATTTGGCGTGGAGCGGCTTGTCTGCTAGCCATGACTCCAACACAGTTTGAGAGTGATGATAGAAAGACGAGCCAAAGCTCTATCTCAGTGATGTCCCTTCCCTTGTATCGCCATTTCTCCCGCTCTTTGTCCACAGTTTCTGACTGATCAAGCATAACCACAACGGGAGTCTTCGAATCCTTCCGCGTGTTCAAGTCCTCCAGTAATGCATCAAGATAGAGGAACTCAGCATGTCTAGGCTCTTTCCAGAGAACCTCAAGCAGCTTCTCTATGTAGCTCTCTCCCAAGCGTGACTTCAACCATGAACCAACATCACCGAATTTGCCTCTCAATTTGGGCGTAACCTTTGCACCGATAGCAGTGAGTGCAGCACCAATACCTGCAAGAGTGCCCACGAATGGAATGAGGCTGAGAATCTCCCTCTCCGCAGTTCTATCCTTTTCTTTTGCAGGTTCAACACCCTCAACGAACCTTTGACGGATCTTCCACAAGATGTCAAATCGTTTTAGCTCAATCCCAAGACGCATGGCCCCCTTTGCAATCATATTCAGACGACTGTAGAAATCGATGTACTGGTCGCAGTCCAAACGGATAGTAGTGTCGATTGTGCGCGTCCAGTAGTCAAGTAAGGAGCTCTTCCCAATGCCTCCGATGCCCCGGAGATGCATGACAACTGATTTGTCTTTGCATCGTTGTAGTGCCTTGTTCATCCATTCAATGTAATCTTCCCGGCCTACGAAAACTCTCTCCGGGGGCTCGAAGTGTGCATACATCTCTCATGACCCCTAAACATGCTAAGTCATGCCGTGAGTATCGGGATTACATAAGCTAGTCGGTATTCCATCAATGGAGCAAGATGTTCCTTTCTATTGTTCAGAATTGTTTCATCTCTTGGAAAAAGGAGATTCTTTGATCCTCAGATACTCAACTGTCGGAAGATTATGAATGGCTTGAAGCATACTTGGTTTAACATTTGATGAATTGGAAGTCAACTGTGTGGTCCATGCTTAGAATAGAACATTTCTATTGCCTTGTAGAGATTGGAATCGAGTTCTGCAGCTTTTCTAAATGCATCCTTGGCCTCCAATTGCTTACCCAGAAAATACAGTACTACTCCTAGATTGTACCATGCCACCGAATTCATAGGGTCAAGGTCCAATGAAACTCTTAGAGACCGTTCTGACTTCTCATGATACTTTAGCCGGCCTTGTGTAATCCCAAGGTTGAACCATGCTGATGCATTTTTTGGATCAAGTTCAGTGGCTGTCTTTAGCAACTCTTCCGCCTCCTCGTTTCTAGACAGCTTCGACAAAATAAGCCCCAAATTGACATATGGATCAGCAAATGCGGGTTCAGTCTCAATGATGTTCCTTAGAAC
>JBHLND010000308.1:0-3762 GCA_048937485.1 Promethearchaeota archaeon | reverse complement strand
CTAGAGGGCTCATACCCAATTTCTGAGTCAGCACTCATGCTCTCTAAACGGCTTTGGAAAACCCCCTCGTATACTCAGAAATCGAATACGGGCTATAATCAGAGAACCCGCAATTTGACTTTCGCAGAAGCTGGATATACTGAGAGACCATGAATCCTTAATAATGGGTACATTAACGCGAAGCGAATGAGCCTACTACTAATTGTGGCAATTGTCTTTGCTTTGATGGAATTCAGCAACGTTCTTTTCCTGTACTTCAGACCGGGTTCAACAAGAGCAAACAGCGTTGGAGTGTTCAATGCATTTGAGAAATCAAAACAGGATTCTGAGATTCACAACTTCATCAAGTATCTGGTTAACTGGGTTGCAGGCACAAAACTGATTTTCCTTTCATTGCTGACAGTGATTATTGCTTTTGGTGGTCCAGTTGTCCAGTTCTTTGGGATTATTGCATTGGTAATCTCGATATCGACCTTCTACTGGCGACTCTATCCAATAATGAGGACTATGGATGGCGAGGACCAGATAACGCCAAAGAACTATTCCCGAACTGTAGCAGCTATGATTCTCGTGATGATAATCATATTCTCCTTGGCTCTAATCCTACAATACTTCGGAATAGAACTTCTCCCCATAACTCTACCATTTCCGATTCAAATCTAAGGTAGGAAACCTACTTCCCTCATTGCCAATTGCCTAGCTCGAGGGAAGTAGTCCTCTCTTTGGAATTCGCTGAGTTGTTAGAGTATATGGATTTCACAACTCAATCAATGTACCTCTGTCTTCAGGTGTGCAGGAGATTGTGCCACCCACAGATACATTGTCAAGTCTTACCCAGAAATTACCTGTTGTGACTTGGCAAGTTAGATCCTCGTACACAACCGAATTTGTCATATTGACGAAATTGTCGCCTGGACAATTGATTCCATGATGGAAATGGATAGTATCAAAGGTTCCACCAGTAGCAGTCAGAGAGATATCACCGTGTCCAGCCAATGCCTCAAGGTCAATTGTATATGCACTGTTAATTGTGACATTGACGGTTGCCTCTGCATCACCCTTGTTTAATGCACACACGTCGGCAGGATTTTCCTTCAGTATCTCAATTCTCATATACTGATCATTCACATTCTGTGTTACCTGAAGTTCTGTGTTCTTCCCCGTAGCTCCATCAACAAGGACTGTGAGCTTATAGTTTATCTTGATAATAAATCCCGGGTCGTCCACCACATTGAATGTCACGTTGTGAAAGCAGACATCATAATAGATTGAGATATTTTGTACCTCAGGGTAGGAAGCTTCATTAATAGTCACTGTTTCATCATAGGCGACCAATGGTTCCAGGGTTAGTAGCACGTATAGACCTCCAGCAACAATAGCCGCAGCTAGTAGCACAACGAAGCAAATACCCATCGATCTTCTTCTCATTTCAATCATCTCTCACATGCTTTTCCATAATTAGTATCTATTGCTGATGTGGTCCTCAGGTCAATATCAGGTTGTTAACTGCTAATCCTGCATATTTATTAACAATTGTTAACTACACTAATATGATACCCATGATAGATAGTAGAGAAGTCAGCAAGACTCCATCTATAGCCGCGAATCTGGATATTGGCCGCAGGATGATGGATGCTGTTAACAGTAAAAACCTGAGTCTTCTTGATGAATTGCTAGCTCCTGATTATCAAAACAAGCAACTTGAGGTTTACAGTCTTGAGGATTTGAAAGAAGTGTTGAGAAAGCAATATGCAGGGTTCCCCGATATCCATCGGACTATTGATGATATCATTGCTGATGAGGACTCGGTATGGATCAAAGTAAGAATCACGGCAACGCACACAGACGAATATCGTGGAATAGAGCCAACAGGCGCAAAAATCGTCATGGAAGCCGTTCCGCATTATCGTATCGTCGACGGAAAGATTGTGGAAGGCTGGTCGGTCTGGAATCCTATCCCGTATCTCAAACCCCTTGGAGTTATTGAATACAAAGGATTCCCAGATGAGATTCATCGACCGCTATAAGCTTTGGAGGTATAATCACATGACAAGTCATTCCAATCATGAGATGCAATACAAGAAAAATACAGGTCATGAAGCAGAATCTAACCAATTAAGTCGGGAATCTCTATTGAATGCCATGAAGGGATTGCATTCAGCATTTTCTGAAGGTCGTGCTTTGGATATGAGTAACCTGTTCAGTGAAGATGCAATATTGATGTCTCCCAATGCACCGGATATTGTTGGCCGTGAATTAATTCAGCAGGCTTTTGTCGGTTTTATGGAAACATATGAAACAGAAGCTTTTGAGCCAAAGCAAGAAATCATTGACGTAAGTGAGCGTCGAGCAGTTTCACTCGGAAACTTCATCGAAATGCGAACGCCGAGGGATGGAAGGCCTACAGAGAAGATCTACGGACGCCTCTTGGAAATTTGGGAACTCTCCTCGGAAGGCAGGTGGGAGGTCATCCGTATGATGACCGGAAGGTATTCAGAAACTGAATACCTTGAATGATGTTCGATGGATTAATGCACATCTAATGGGCGCCGATTATTAGGTCTACTAGTTCCTTTCGAGAAGTTTGACCCGTTGAGGTAACCCTTTATGCATTTGGTTGAACGCCGCATATCCAAACGGTGAGAAGACGTGACTGAACATGACGACAGACTCGATACTCTGGAAGCGGCTCCTATGCAAGCACAGGATGATGTTTCACAACTCTCATGGTTTCAATCTGTTCGACGCGTGCTGAGCAACCGCAACTGGGCTATCTACTTGGGCACCGTGTGGGTATACAGCAGCATGGGTGTGCTGAACCAGTACTTCACACTCTACTTCCGTGACATTGGTATTTCGTATATCATGGTAGGAGTTCTCATCTCACTAATGTTTGTTGTAAACATGATGGGGACAATCTTCTCAGGTTACATTGCAGACAACTATGACCGGAGGAAACTATCCGCTGTCACAATGATCGTGAATGGTATTGGGTTTCTGATGTTATCGGTTTCAACGGACATAGCTGCTATCGCTGTTTCGTTAGTCATCTTTGGTCTTGCTGCCTTTACAAGTACAGCAGGGCAAGCCTATGCAATGGAACAGATTGACAGAAGACTTGGGGGTGTCGCCAATAGTCTGTTCACATTGGGCACTACATGGGGTCTCGTTCCCTTGTTTCTAGTGACAATCCTGCTAGGCGCAGGAGCTGGATTCATCGAGGTAATGCAGTTGCTCCTTTTCATTGCAGGAGTACTCTATCTGATTTCTGCCTTGATCCGGCTGACTGCGCTAAAATCACTGCCCCGAGCTATTAGAGCAGAGCGCGAGGGAAATATCCTAAGAGATTTCCTTAGGGAGAACATCCGCGGCCTAAAGCTTCTGTTCAGAGTGTTTCCCATTTTTGTGGCAGTCATCAGCATAGATGCCTTCAGCGATTCCTTCTATAGGTTCGCAAGTCTCTACTATGTCAATGAAACCTTGGCGTTCACAATTGCTGAGATCAACCTAATGATCTTGGTAACATTGATGTTCTCAGTGCCATTGACGCTAGTACTGGGACGAGTATTCGATAAGAGAGGCGGCCGGGGTCTCACGATTGCAGTATATGCTGTTATGCCGGTTGCTGTCGCTCTTCTCATCCTTGCTCAACAGGTTCCTTACATCGCTCCAGCAAGCTGGCTCGCATCACTCGACGCAGTCTTTCCAGGACTCAGTGTTCTATTCTCACTTGCGTTCATTGCAACTGCCATGAAGACTATC
>JBHLND010000307.1:0-3777 GCA_048937485.1 Promethearchaeota archaeon | reverse complement strand
CTGCAAAAGCTGGTAGAATTGGAGCTGGCTATGAGCTAGTGGTTGAAGGCCCCGGTGGTTCACTTCCTGATAGGCTTAAGTCGTCTCCAAGAGAGGTCTACTGATCCCTTCGCTTCATCCATTCTGTACACCTACCAGTGTCTGTAAGTTATGAGCTCAAAGAATTCATTTGCATCAGTGAGAGCAGGAGGAGGATGGTCCCATGCCTGATGACGATGTAAGACGTATGATTGAGGAGGCAACAAAGGAGTCTTTGAGAGATTCCTTTACTGAAGCAGGAAGGAAATTCCTTCAGGCCGCTGAAGCCTCTACACAAAAGGGCGATTTGGAAGGAGCTGACAGACTTTACTACCAAGCGGCAGATGCATTTGCAAAAGCGGCGGACAAGTACAGGGCTTCCAAGAGTTTCAAGAATGCCGCTCTGAATATGTGTGCGGCGGGCGATGTCTGGTCTGAACTGGCAAACTCGGAGAATGCAATTCAAGCTTTCCAGCTTGCAGCTGAAGACTTATTCGCTGCTTCAAATGAGCACATTCTCTGGGGTGAGGATTCGGAAACAAACAAGGGCGCTGCACTTGCTATGGCTGCTTGCATGATTTACATTATGATTGGCAAGGAGGCTGATGCTTTCTATAGAGCTCGGACCTTTTCCGCTGAAAATGCGTCGAAACTCAGATTTCCAGCAGTAGTCCGTTTGACGCAAATCCCGCAGATGATTGAATCTGCAATCCAATCTTTGGACTTAGAGGGATTTGCTGCTGCAGAAACTTCCACTGTGACAGAGCTGAAGACAGCTCTGGTCAATTCAAATGCACAGGAGTTCGTGAAGTATGTTGACAAGGGTCTCGACATGGTTCGAGAAATCCTTCGAGGAAAGCTCAAAGTTCCCAAGATTAGTTCCCAATTGATGCTTCCATCCGATATGACATTCTCAGAAGACTTCCCTGTACGTTTAATCGTCACCAATAATGGTGAAGGTGAAGCAATCGGACTCAAGGCCGAATGGCACATTGACGATGGACTAAAGGTCAGGTCTGGAGAGCAATCATCGTCGATTCCGAGACTTCCTTCAGGCGAAAGCATGGACTTCTCGGTCACATTGAGAGCCGCAGAAGAACTGACTGGAGTGAAGGAATACACGGTACTTGCTCGTGGTACATACACAGACAAGCTGAAGACTGCGTACTCATACCAAGCAGGTCCAGGAACACTTGTACTCAAGGACTTCAAGGAAAGTGAGAAACTCAGAAAGGCTATGGATGTCACGGATGGTCGATTGAGCCTTCTACGAGCCACTATAGATGAAACTCCTTTGGATAAGGACCCACTCATGCGTGTTGTTAAGATTCTATCCGAATCTATTATCCAGGCTGGTGCTGAACTCAATGAAGGTGATATCCCTTCTGCCAAATCGCGCGTGCATGTCATAAACGAAATCGTGGACTCCCTTGACAATGTTCTTGGCGATGAGGCTATGATTGAACGCGTAGAACGGGAAAGAGAGATTCAGAAAAGAGCCTACGCGGGCGCAGTTATGGAATCTGTCAAGGAATCACTGGTAACAGCTGTGAAAGGGCACGGCCAAAAGCTGGAGGAAAGCGTAAAGGAAATGCTTGCTGAGCAGGACTTCGCAGCTGAGGCCCGTAGGAGAATAACAGATTCTGTTTCAGAAGCAAAGGATAAGACTTCGCAAATTATCAAGAGTCTAGAAGCCCTTTATGCAGATATGCCATCTGCCTCAGATACTAGTGACCCCGCAGAGGGTAGAGAGCGCTCCAGGCTTCGCAACTCAGTTGAGGACGCTAGATCGGTTCTGGTTAATGTCAGGATGAATCTTGAGCAGATTGCGGCGGAGGAATCCCGACTTAATGATTCAGGTGCAGGACCTGATAAGCTAGAAAGTGTGCGTAAGGCCCTTGATGCTCTTTCAAGTGAGCTAGGCTCTATTCTCGATACCAAAAGGGCTGAGTTGCGGTAGATATCTTAGAATCTATCTCTTATCCATGAAGGATTCGAGACGGCTCATGGCCTCTGTTATCATATCAGGCGGCGGTAGAAACACACTTCGAAAGTGACCAGAACCGTACTCGATTCCGAAGCCAGAGCCTGGCACAAAGACTACGCCGGTATTGTTGAGTACATCTAAAACGAATTCCGTGTCGTCCTTCCATCTGCCTCTCAAGTCGATCTTGGGCATTATGTAGAAGGCTGCTTCTGGAAGTCTTGTGGTGATTGAATCTACGCCATTGAGGCGCTTATGGATGAGATCCCGTCTCTCTCTCATCTTCCTCATGGTTTCCTTTAGATGCCCCCCATCGCCCCTAAGAGCCGTGGCTGCTGCAATCTGCGCGGTTGCGTTTAGGCAAATTCTCACTCGTGCCTGCCTGATCATTGCATCATATAGCGGGTCCAGCTCGCCGTTACTGTCATGGAAGTAGGCATAGCCCACACGCCACCCGGGAGCCAGATACACCTTACTAACGCCATTGAATCCCACAACAGGGACATCGCCCGCAATTCTCACCAGTGGAGTCTGCGGCTCATCATATGTTAGTTGATCGTAGATCTCGTCAGAGATGAGTGGCAATTCGTGCTCTCCTGCAATGGCCACTATCTCTCTTAGTGTCTTCTCATTGTATACTGAGCCCGTCGGATTATTTGGATTGATCACCAGAATCGCTGTCGTTTTGTCGGTTATATTCTTCCGCAGGTCATCTGTATCAGGGTTCCAATCTTCTTCCTCGATGGTCCTATACGCTACTGGCTTTCCTCCGAAGAATTTGACGTAAGAAATGTATGGAGGATAGGACGGCCCAGGTAGAAGGAACTCGGAACCCGCTTCGATAAGGGCCCCTGTTAGAAACTGAATGGCCTCAGAAACCCCCGCGGTGACCATCATCCTTTCGGGGTCAACGTCGATGCCGTTCACTCTCTTTTCTTTCTCAGCCGCTGCATGCCTTAATTGAGCCTCTCCTTCAGAAGGAGAGTACCCATTCCAACCATCTTCTGCTGCTTTGCAGATGGCATCGACCATGTATTGCGGAGTTTTCCAGTCATATTTGATTGGGTCTCCAATGTTCAAATAGAGTGGTTTCTCTCCAGTTCGCTTCTCGTACTGTTTCGCAGCCACAACTATGTCTCGAATGGCATACTTCAGATCAGCAGCACGTGAGATGATATTGAGCTTCATGGATACCCCTGCGTGTGGTGCTCCATCTCGTACGTATATTGTTTTCCTCTGCCTCTTTGATTGCCCTAAGCAAATGTGTCAATCCACAATCACACAGAGAATGCTGATCCACAAGGATAATGAATCGTATTCATTCAGTACGCACTGGACCATGACTGTTGAAGGACTACTCGATGAACTTGCTGTTCTCATTGTCAGGAAGTCCTGGCGCGGCATTTACCTATTCTGAATAGCCGAAAATCAGTAATATCATGGTTGATTTACGATTCATCAGTATATCTCACTTGTTTTTTCACGTCAATTCCTCGACGATGAAGTTCTTGGACAAATTCAGGACTTGAAATCGCAAGTTCTAAAGGTACTGCGCCTTTCCTAGCCCGACAATCTGCCATCATTGACGCAACTATGGCAATGGACCATCCTGTTGTTCGCTCCATGGAGGTGAAGCCAGTTTCTTCATCATAGAAATCCATTACATCCACTTGTGCTTCAGCAGGTCGACCATTATGCTTCCCTTTGCAAATAATCCGAATAACGACCATATCTTTGTCTTCCGGAAAGCTGACTTTGGGTTCGAATAATCTCGC
>JBHLND010000306.1:0-3782 GCA_048937485.1 Promethearchaeota archaeon | reverse complement strand
AAGTCAATTCATCCTCTTTACGCCTGCAAAGAGTACACACTTACTCAAACACGCGGACAAGAGGATTGGTGTGGTGTCGCCTCGCAGAGTTGACCCCTCAATGATAATTGAGAGTCCAAAGTTCACTGGTCAAACGGAGGCATAGGGGTGTCTGACACTACTCTACTGACAGGAAAAATCCTCGAGATAGCTGAGGCTGTGAAAGCTGGGGAGATCGATCCACTGGAACTCAAGTTGACCGAAGCCTATAGAGAACTTCGTGAGCTTGCATCGAAGATAGAAGAACGAATCGATATAGATGAAATGCTCAATGCTGTACTTGGCGCTAAGGTGACACGAGTCCAAGAGCTGGCCAGAATTCTCGCAACACCCGAACTATATGCAAGCATGATGAAGAAAACCAGCCCTCGTGCGTTGGCAAACATGGTTGCCTACCATGGTCCAGTGAGAATTGGACATTTAGACCCAGAACCAATGATGCGTTCTATGGATAGAATGTTGGAATTCATTGATGCGCTCTCCAAGGAACTTCCGAAGGAACAGATTCCGAAGCAAGGAGAGGTTCCGGACGATTTCGCATTTGCTACCGAAGATGCAGTATTCCTGGAGGATTTGGAGCTGTTTTCTGCTAGCTTGCCTGAAGGTGTAAGAACACCCATAAGTGAGATAGTAGAAACCGACAACCTCGACGATTTTCTGAGAAGATTTCTCTATGTTGTTATTCTTATCTCAAGAGGGGAGGTTCAGTACTTCCCTGAAACCAAGGAGATTCTGAAGGTAGAGAGCAACAACTCCAATCATTAGATATCGAAACATCTAGCCTTCATTGGAATCCGCCAAATCTTGCAGGTCTTCCAATGCAGGCTTTACAGGAGATGCTTTAGTTGCCATTTCTTCTCTAACTTGGTCAATCTCATCATGCATTCTACTTCGGATGACAGCAAGGGTTCCAAGTATGCCAACAAGTAGAATAATCAAGCCACCAGCGAATATTGGAGGTCTACTTGTGCCTGCTGCTTCAGCCCAGAATCCACCTATTGCCATCCCAGCCAGCTGTGATATGTTTATCATTATTCCCTCAAATGAGAATACACGACCTCGCATCTCATCTTCGACTATTTCTTGCATTAATGCATTGGACGGAATATTGAGAGCTACATTGACTAGACCAATTAGCGAGAAGAATATGATTGCGCCATAGAATCCAGTCACGAATGAGAGGCCCATGATGACAACTCCGGCAGTGATCATTGACCCAGAGACAATGAATAGGGGTTTGCCCAACCTACTTCTACTACCTAAGACCGCCGCAGCTATTACGCCGGACAAGCCACTAGCACTTAGGAGGAGACTTAGCTCTAACTCGCTCAGATGAAGTTCTCCTTCAAAGTAGGGAGCAATCAATGCATTAATCATTCCTCCACCAAAGATGAGAACCGTGAAGAGGGAGATTATGAGAATCAGGATTCTACTTCTGAGGATTACTCTGCCACCGTCAATAATCTGGTGAAGGAATGATTCCTCATGAGGCCTAGTTATTTTGGGTTTGAGGGAAACAGAGATGGTCATGAGAACAAGGCCAGACAATAGAAAGGTAGCAGCATCCAAGGCGAACGCTGGGAAGTAGTATGGTCGGACAAGTGCAACAATGACCCCACCCACAGGAGTCACGATTAGAGAAACTAGCTGGAATGTCATTTGCGATAGGGAGTTGGCTGTAACTAGTTCCTCTCTATCTACAAGATTAGGGATAGAAGCACTCCGTGCAGGGAAGAAGAAAGCATTCACTGTGGCGTAAAGGAAGGCAAGAATATACAGCCAATACATTGGTGGCATGAAGCTGGGAAACAAGACCACAAATGGCACGGCCAATTGTATTGCGAATCTGAGAAAGTCAGATACGACCATCACGGTCTTTCGATCCCACTTGTCGACATAGACACCGATTGCTCCAGCAAACACAACCTGTGGAATAATCTGCATCATTGCAAGAAGCGCCATAGCTGCTGGAGATTGTCCCAGATCCCAGGCAAAGAAGAGAAGAGCAATACCTCCAATCGAGGAACCTATATTCGAAATCGCTTGGCCCACCCACAGTCTTAGGAAGTTTCTCCTAGCCACTAGTGATTTGAAACCAATCTTCTCTTGCACCGGTTCTAGTTCCAAGGGGGATTCCTCTGCTAGTTGGATTCAACGCTAGTTGTTATTCTATTGATAAGGATTCGTTCAAAGGCAAAGTGCTGCTGTGAGACTACCTTACAACTGTAGCATAGGCATAGGCAACTGCCCGTGTAGAGGGCCCCTGCTTGATTGTTTCCAATTGCTTCAGAATTGTAGTTTGATTATTTCTTTCTTGAGCCATTTTTGTTCAAGATACAAACTCAGTGGTCACAGGCTATGTTAATAGTGGGATATTGTGACCATAACTCTGGCCACCTTTTGGCTGCAAGAGGAAATATGCTGAAACTTATCAGATGGCTTGCACCACATGCTGTAGTTGTGACCAAGTGTTACAAGATTCATCTTGGAGGATGATTCCGTGAAGTGCAAGATCAAATTTGGGGCTAGACTTAGCCGGGTAATCTCAACTGTTGCCCCGGACAGTGAGAATCCAATTATCACTCCCTACGAACGAATCCAGTGGCCGTTGGTGAGGGAGGTTGCTCAAGAATGTGAGCGATTGGGATTTGATTCCGTAATAATGCCTGACCACCCTATGGACGATGTTTCAAGACTTGCAGCATGGTCAACACTCGCTGCTCTAGCAGAATGCACAAGGCGGGTTACTATCGGAACACTGACAACAAACACAATGAGATACCTTCCAAACCCCTCGCTCTTCATCAAAGAGATCGCAACTCTAGATCAAATCTCCGATGGTCGGCTGTATCCTCTTGGACTAGGACTTGGGTGGACACCTCACGAGTACGAGGCTTTTGGGTTTCCATACCCTGCTCATAGGATTCGATTGGAGCAGATGACAGAAACAATCGAGATGATGAACCTAATGTTTTCTGAGAAGGGAGAAGTGGAATATAACGGAAAGCACTTCAAGGTGAAAAACCTGGTTTGCGAACCGAAACCAATTCAGAATCCATTTCCAATCGTTATAGGGGCACGTGGAAATCGTACGCTGCGAGTTGCTGCCAAGTACGCGGATCACATCGACATCTACGGCGGCATGGACCTTGATGACCTCCAGGAGCGGCTTAGCTTCATTGAGGAAAGCTGCTCGGAATATGGCCGCAGCTTCAAGGATATTGTGATGTCGTGGGGTTGTTGGTTCTGGATTTACGAAAATGAAAGGGAAATAGAACGGTACTCAGATGAAGTTAAACGACTAGAACAACGAAAGGATGAGTTCAAACCAATTCGAGGTACGCCAGAAGAATGGATTGAGAAGCTTGAATCTCTAAAGGAACTGGGTATCACATATTTCACTCTTAGGTTTGAAGATTTTCCAAGCAAGCGTGGCTTACGCCTATTTGCAGAATACGTGATGCCGGAATTTCAGTAGCAATCGATGTTCGGAACTGTGGCGCGGTAGCAATTTGCCTTACTGAATCTGAGTGAGAGTTTATAGCATAAAAATCTGAGAACAGCTAGGTTAGACCCCATGAATGAGTTCGGAATCATTATGCGTTTGCTCACTCGACCAGGTGAACCAATGGGAGCAGGAGTTGAGGACCTGCTTAGCGCGCTTGCACTACCCGAAGACACGGGACGACACATTCTCTTCCGTAGGATGGGTGAGCTGCACAGGCGTTTGGCTCCGGTTGGTC
>JBHLND010000305.1:0-3786 GCA_048937485.1 Promethearchaeota archaeon | reverse complement strand
GGGACTATTTCTACTGCTCTTTGGGTCCCTCAAAATGGGTTGAGGAAATCCTCAAAACATCTAAAAGAAGTGGCTACTCAATCTGCATGTTCTAGTGGTTCCTGAGGTGTGAACTTGAGATACGGCTTAGGAGTATTCCTTGGTGCTTTGCTTCCCGGTATCGCCTTTATTGGCGGGCTGTTCATAAAGCTGGCTGGAACTGGAGTAACTGATCAAGCTACATTAGCGTCATTGTTCGATTTGTATCTCCTCTGGTTTTTTGTGTCTGTTCTTATCGGATTCATTCCTCTCGTAGCAACCTATGCGAAATGGAGGGAGTCTGTTCGTGAAGTATTACTCTATGAGATTGGTGGTTATGCTCTATTCACACCCATTTGGCTATTCATTGCCACTGACTTTTCAGGAGACTCCTTCATTGAGTTATTCTTCGTAGGTCTTCAAAATGCTGTTCCATCTCCTGGACCTGGGGGAACGATTATTGGGGTCAATGTTCCTCCGTTTCTCTTCGTGCCTATTGTCATTCTTCTTCTGATAATGGGGATTGTGATACTGAGGCCCTCTTTCATCGAGGCTCAAATTCGGCCAGGCGCCGCTCCAGTTAAACCAAAGGCTGCTGCAGCGCCAAAAGTGCCGACTGCACCTGCTGCTGCTGAAGATCCTCTTGAGGCCGAGCTTCCCGGTGTGGCACCTCCCCAGGCAAGTCCCTCCACAGTCAATGAATTGAGAGTGCTTCTGACCGAGCTTGGCACACCGGAGGCTACAATTACAGCCATTCTGAGTGCCGGCTTCCAGACTGTCACTGATGTGGTGTCAACAAGTTCTGAGCAATTGGCACTTGCTACTGGCTTGGACAAGGCTACGGCTGAGAATCTACACATGGCAATTCAAAAGAAAGTCTGGTTTGGTGGAATTTAGCCCCTGAGCCAACTAGACCTCTCCTTTCATCATCAGAGAAGTCATTGCTTCCAAGGCAACATGAATTAGATCATCAAGAGGCGGCTTCCCTTCTATCTTTGCTTCTTTCTCAACATTCTCCCCAACAACTACACATATTGTTCCAACCTTTACTTCTCTCAAGGTTCCTATTACAAACAGGGCAGCTGATTCCATCTCTGTTGCCAGCACATTTGCATTCTTCATAGCATCCCAATGTTTCTTTGTTTCCTCAGGATTGGAAGTCATACTGGGGAATTCGCTGTAGAACGAATCCTTTGTATGTCCAATTCCAACGAAGTACTGGGCTCCTCTCTTTTGTGCTGCTTTGGTGAGTTCAAGGACCAAAGATGGATTAGCGACAGCTGGAAACTCAAGAGGGACATACTGCCTAGAAGTGCCCTCGTTCCGTACTGCTCCAGTGAAGATTATCAAATCGCCAGCTTTTGCCTTTGGTGTAATTGCCCCTGAGGTGCCGACGCGTACAAACACCTTGCATCCAATCTTGATAAGTTCCTCAATTGCAATTGCAGCTGATGGACTTCCTATCCCTGTTGAACATACGCCCACTGGTATTCCGTTATATGTTCCTTTGAAGCTCCAATATTCACGTTTCCTTGCAACTTCAACAGGATTATCAAAGAAGCCCTCAGCTATCAATCGAGCGCGATCAGGGTCTCCAGGAAGTAGTACCAGCTCAGGCATTTCACCCGAAGCAATGTCAATGTGATACTCTTTGTCACTAGCCAACCAGTTACCAACCCACACGTTCGCTACGATTGGCTGTAAAAAGAGTTTCGTTGGCGTGGGCCACAGAATCAATCCAGTTAAGGGATAGCCTTAAAAGATTCCAGCCTAGGGCGTCCACGAGTGGTGGACATGAGCGAAGAAATCAATGACACGCAAAGAAGAATCCTCGGCATTATAGCTCAAGATGCTCGAAGAGCCGGGTCGATAACAAGGCTTCTTAAGAAAAGCGGGATCGATTGCAACCGAAATGAGGTTGTTCAGGCGCTCAATGATTTGGACAAGCGAGGGCTTGTTGAACGAGCCAGTGAGAAAGCATGGGGCGCAACGGGAAGGGGCCAGGGCTACATTGAGTAATCAATAGAAACGCCTGCCAGCTATAGGATTTTTACAAGAGTATCTACTATGTTATAGGTGAGTTCAGGGAAATTCTCGCAGAACGATTTGGTTCTAACGGTATTGGTTGTTACTATTCGCCCCTTGCTCTTTTCCAACAGCCGTTCCAATAGCTCTTCGCCTCTCTCGATCAAAGGAAGAACATGAGCTACGGCCATCCCCACATCAGAGGCACCCAAGCTCTTTAGGCGGTCTGCAGCTTTCAATAGTGTACTACCGCTTTTTGTCAAGTCGTCGATGACAATGACTTCTTTTCCCTTGACATCCACTTCTCCGTGTAATTCAACGCAGTAGGAGTCAGTTCTTTGTTTGCCAAATCCTTCAACGTCATATCTCTGTTGGGCTCCCTCATCGGGAGTAACCACGAGACAATCAGTGAATCCAAAGGTGTTTCGGCCATAGGCAACGAGGTCAGGAATAATGTCAATTTCCTCATACTTGCCCTGTTCAGTCAGTCTCTTAACCCACGGAAGATCATCATAGGCGTGCGGATTGACCACCCAGATTTTGTCGCAGACTTCCGCTAGTCGTTCTGTCGCCCACCTTCCAGAAACCGCTTCACCTGTTCTGAAAGCTTTATCCTGCAGGGCAAACGGCTGGAATGTGAGTACAACCTCAATTCTTGAAGGAGGAGGAATGGACCTTATAGCGTACTGCTTGTGACCCGTTTTCGTTACAACGACTGGGTTTCGCAGAATATCCACCATTAAAAGGAGTTCAACCAGCCGGTCTGCAGTTGTATACTGCTCTAGCTCAGCTGGGCCTGCGCCGGTGCAGCTCTGAACCACTATCACTCTGCGATTTGATAATTCTTCGATTTGCTCTATCCTTGCATAGATGTCCGCATTTGGAAATAGCCTTCTATTGTCGTAGTTAAGCTGGGAGGTGTAGGTCCTAAACCCATGAGAGTCAAACCTGTCTTCCAGGTGCTCTGCACCACTTGCCAGTACAACATCGTAGTCCTTCATCAGAGGCAGCCAAGCTGTTGGCGGATGCTTTTCCTTAAAGATGCTTGCGCTTGAAACCTAGACGTCTGGACTATCTTGACCAACATATCTGCTGCTTGGCCTTGAATCATAGGCTCTCTCTGCTGGACTTGATAGCGGAACGAACATGATTTGTACTATCTGCATTCCTGGATAGAGCAGGACTGGGCTGAGATTCTCACAGTAAATCTCAAGAGTAAGCTTGCCCGGCTTCTTTGATCCTGTTCCTGGGTTTACAAGACCTGCTGCATGCACAATGATTCCAAGTCGTGCAACACTTGATTTTCCCTCTAGAAGAGCAGCATACTCAGATGACAGGCTTATCTTCTCAATCGTTTGAGCCAGTACAAATTGCCCGGGTAGAATTAGAAATGGGTTTCCCTCAGTATTCACTAATCTTGTGTCTTTGTCCAAATTCTTCTGTTCCCGGATATCTACCGGAGTTCCCGGATTGTAGACTCTGAAAATGCTGTCAAGGCGTAAATCCACGCTACATGGACCCAAAGAATCAGGGTTGAATGGTTCAATACGAATATCACCTGATTTGAGTTTCTTCTGTATGTCTACATCAGACAGCATCATACTACTCTCTTGCTCCTTTTTTCTGAGTCTCAGCCTGAATTCTATCTTACACAAAGCCAAAAAGGATTGTCCTCTTGTGATATCTGCACTGAGGTATGTGGTGTAATTGACCCTAACTGCTCGTGACCTGTTGCAGCGGCTG
>JBHLND010000304.1:0-3786 GCA_048937485.1 Promethearchaeota archaeon | reverse complement strand
GCTAATTGTCCGACGACATCCCGGTTTGTAGCCCGATCTGAAGATTCTATTAGTTGAACCAAGTTCTCCAACATCGCCATGAGAAAAACTCCTCCGCCGCAGGCATTATCAAGAATCCTCCATGAGAGAATGTCTGATTTGCAGTGTGACGTGTCCTGAATGACGAAGGAGAGAATTTGCTTGCAGATTTGAGAAGCTAGCCAAGGAGGAGTATAGAAAGAGCCACGCCGTTTGCGTTCAAAATGTGCCTTGAGAGTTTCGAATAGCTCTCCCAGAAGGTATGCCCTTGAATCTAGAGTACTTATCTTATAATATTCCCCAAGATCACTCTCGGCAATCCTCTCTATTGCATCGGCAGTTGTAGTTCGTGGAATGTCAAGAATGACTGATCTGATATTCTGATATGATTTGAAGATTCTAAGGGGGCCCAGATTGCTAGGCAAGGCACCGATTGGATTTTCGGTTCGGGAGAGGAGGGAATCACCATAGGAGATTAGCGTATGCTCTGGAATCTGACCTAGTTCACCTAGCACATGTAGGAAAAAGAATTGATGCATAAAACGATTCAACTGTAGGGTAATATTCCAATCATGCTTTGTGTAAGTCTGTAGTTCATCTCTCAATTTCAAGCAGATTTTGATTGCCGGGCTCCTTTTTCGTCTGGATCGTTTTGCTGGGATTTTGCGACTCGCCATATTGAAGCTGACTCCGCAAATTCATGAAGCTACCAAATGACATTCTTTGGTCTTCTTCCAAGCTTCTACGATAGTGAAACCCTAACAAGTAGCTTTCGAGGACCTTCTAGACTTGAAAACTCATCCAGATCCCTGTCTAGGGGACATAAAAAACTCAAGTGAATAAGTCTTATCCTCAGTCATACTAGCATGTAAAACCTATACTGACAGAATACATTCCTGTATTGTGTGGAAATTTCCGAAAAGCCTGTTTATTGCTCGGAAATGAGAGAAAAGGGCTTTTTCGCTCGAAAAAACGGATTTTATTGCGAAAAATGAGTGATTTCGATGGTTTTGCGCATTTGCAGAGTATTTATATCGTAGTAGCGCTTCGCAGATTATTCAACCGGAGAATCAATTCATCCTACAATTGGTTGTGGTTAGACCGAGAGTATACCTCTCGCGGAGAGAGAATAGGATATGCGTGAACCTGGCAGAGGTTCCGCCGTATCCCCAACGGGTGTAGCGCGCTTGAGACTTACATACATGCTTTGCATAGGCTTATTTCTTGCAATAGCCGTCGGGGGTGCACAAGCGGTGACGGTTTCTTATGGAGAAATTGGGGCCAACAACCCGAATTTTACTCCGATGGAATCCTCGGGGCCCGGTTGCTCCGTGGAAGCAGCTGACAAGGTTTGCAGCTCAACGTCCCTGACTTCGAAAGCCGGCGATCTTGTGTTGGGATCGGAAAGCGGTGAACTGGTGTTTGATACCGAACAAGGCTACATTGAAGTTTTGGACTACTACTACCCAGACGTTCTACCACTATGCCTGACTCAAGACGAAGTCGGCACATGGTACGTAAGCCTATACGTTGTAGGTGGCTACGAACTCGTCTGCGGATATGTCGATATCTGGCAGAAGGGTGAACCTGTGGGTACCATCTTCATGCAATGGACGCATCAAGATGGAGCAAGATGCTGCGAGGACTACTGGTTCGTCACATTCTACCTAGCAGAACCACTCTGTCTAGATAGCAACCAGTATCCAACCGTATGCGATCCATTCACAATGGAGCAGCCATACGACACAATTCCTGACAAGGAAGTCTACTTCGATATCTTCACCTGCTGGACAGGCTGTGAGCAGCCATCCCAGCACTTCACGATAACTCCAACACATTCACAGTCGGCTTTCGAATCACCTCCTCAAGGAGGAATTATCTCTCTCTCTAAGAATGGTGATAACCTTTCTTTGCTTGTAATATGCTAATCTGGTAGGGGGGATCCTAAGATGAAGAGGGGTTTCATATTCGCGTCACTTGTATTCCTAATCATTGTCTTACTTGGGATTTCATTCTCTTCAGCCTCGTGCTTTGCAGAAGAGATGAATCGTCATATTGCATCATGTGCAGAATCTCCTGAAGCAGAACTAATAGGCCAGATGCAAAACACACAATTCATTGAGAATCTTGGCCAATTCGGAAATACCGAGGTTGCCTTCTACGGACATCTTGGGTCGAGCAGAATAGGATTCTGTGCCGATAGTGTCCGATTTTGGACTGGCTCACTCGGCGAATCTATCATCCTGTCATTCGAAGGAGCGAAAAGGACAGAGCCAAGGGGTGCCACTCCCCAGAGTAGCAGCAACAACTACTTTCTTGGTGAAAGAGGAACCTATGCGAATGCTAGCGGGTTCAAATCAATTGTATATGAGGGGCTTTGGCCAGGAATAGATCTGATTTTCACTGCAACCAAAGGTGGAATCAAGTACGAATTCCATCTATCAGCCCACGCAGACCCGAATCAAATAAAGATGAGATACAAAGGACACCAGACCCTCAATGTGAAGTCCACGTCTCTGGCAGCTCATAATGGTGAATGGATTGTCAATGATGAGGGATTGATGGCCATCCAATCCGGAAAGGAAATTCAAGCGGCATTCGTGAGGTGTAGTGAAGATACCGTAGGTGTCAGAATTGATGCCTACGACAGGTCAAGAGCACTAACAATCGACCCATTGATCTACTGTACGTATCTTGGTGGTTCAGGTCCTGAAAGAGCAAACGATGTTTTTGTTGACAATACGGGGCAGATATACATCACAGGCCGAACAAGATCGACGGATTTCCCCACAATCAGTGCTTTCGACGAAACGTACTCTTCAGGCGAGGATTGCTATGTCCTCAAACTAGGAAGTGATGGACAATCAATAATCTATTCCACCTATATCGGCGGTACGGGAGATGATGTTGGTTATTCAATAACTTGTGATGATAGTGGAAATGCCTATGTGACAGGATATACACGGTCAGGAGATTTCCCAACAGTAAATGCGTATGATGACACATTCGGCGGGGATAGGGATTGCTTTGTGTTTAAGCTGAACTCCACAGGAACAGGCCTTGACTTCTCGACATATCTGGGAGATGTCAACAGAGAGATTGGCTGGTGCGTTGACCTCGATGATTCAGGAAATGTGTATGTTTCAGGCGACACTGCATCTATCAATTTTCCAACTGTAAATGCCTATGATGACTCATACAACTTTGGAGGAGATTGCTTTGTAACCAAGTTTGACTCAACAGGGAGCTCAATCATTTTCTCCACTTTCATTGGTGGGTCAGTTCTTGACTATGGGTATTCAATGGTCGTCAACGGTTCGGGTCATGTGTACCTTTCAGGATCCACAAACTCCGCCAACTTTCCAATGGTGAATGCGTATGACTCCACTCACAATGGCGCAGATGATTGCTTCATCCTCTTGCTGAATGCCTCAGGGGACGCTCTGATATTCTCCACTTATATCGGAGGAGGAGCTTTCGATTATGCATATGATCTCGCGGTGGATGCACTGGGCTATTCATACATTGCAGGAGCATCACTATCAGATGATTACCCCGTAGTGAATGCATATGAGAGCCAATTCGGAGGGGACACGGACTGCATAGTCTCCAAATTATCTCGAGATGGAAGCTCCCTGGTCTTCTCAACCTACTTAGGAGGAACCAATAGAGATGAGGCACAAGACATTGCTGTTGACTCCTTTGGCTGCGTATATATTACAGGATTCACGGGCTCTTCAGACTTCCCAATTGAGGCTGCGTTTGATA
>JBHLND010000303.1:0-3789 GCA_048937485.1 Promethearchaeota archaeon | reverse complement strand
GAGGATAATGTGCGCATGCGAGCAGAAGGAAAATCCTCTCAATATGAGTTGGAGTGGACTTCGCGAAATGGGGAACTGATATCCACAATTGTATCAGGAGCGCCCTTGATCGACGAAAGCGGCAAGCACAGAGGGTCCTTTGCCGTTATCACAGATATTCGAGAGAGGAGAGAATTAGAGCGTGCATTGGAAGAGTCTGAGGCAAATTACCGCTCAATGGCAGAGAAATCTCTACAAGGCATAACAGTGATTCAGGGCGATAGATATGTATTCGTCAACAAAGCTTTTGGAGAAATCGTTGGCAGAACCATAGAAGAAATCATGGGCATGTCTTCTGAAGACCAGTGGAATATGATTCATCCAAATGATAGAAGAATGCTTCTTGAATTAGCTGAGGCAAGGCGAGAAGGAAGGCCTGTACCAACAACCTATGGATATAGATTCCTTAGAAAAGACGGATCGGAGAGGCACGTCGAGGCATTCTCAAATATCATCGAATATAGTGGGGAGCATGCGACACAGGTGTTTCTAATCGATATCACCGCGAGAAAACACGCAACTGATGAACTACGTGCATCTCAAGAAATGCTTAGGTTAGTCATGGACAACATTCCTGCATTCATCTTCTGGAAGAACCGTGACTCAATTTATATCGGATGCAATGCCAATTTTGCACGTGTTGCAGGTGTGGGCAACCCATCAGAGATTGTTGGCAAGACAGACTATGATTTGGCATGGAAGGATGAGGAATCAGATTTCTTCATTGAGGTTGATTCCCGTGTCATCAATTCAGGTATTCCAGAGTATAACATGATTCACTCACAGCTCCAGGCAGATGGGAAAGAAGCTTGGATTGAGTCAAGTAGGGTGCCTCTTTACAATGAAAGGGGTCGCGTGATTGGAGTACTAGGAGCATTTGAGGATATTACAGATCGGATAGAGAAAGAGGTAGCACTCCGAAAGAGTGAGCAAAAATACAGAGCATTGGCTGAGCAAACACCACAGGGAATTACAATCATGACCAATGATGAACTTGTGTACTGCAATAGGGCGTTCTCCGAGATGGTCGGGTACACTATTGACGAACTCATTGGCACAAGAGCCGATAAGACATGGGGTTTCTTTCATCCATCTGATCGGGCCATTCTTGATCAGAGAACCCAAGCACTGAGAGAAGGCAAACCCATCCCGCCACGTTATGAGTACAGACTGGTACGTCCCGACGGAGAAGTTACTTGGGTTGAAGCCTTTTCCACGAAAGTAGAATACGGAGGCAAACCTGCAGTTCAGACAATCCTGATAGATACGACTGAGAGGCGGCGAGCTGAACGTGAGATTCGGTCAGCGAAGGACCGAGCCATGCTCTACCTTGATCTTCTTGGTCATGATGTCAGGAACCAATTACAGGTTATTGTCAATAGCGCATCGCTTCTGAGAAATGCGCCAGACGACGAAACGAGAGATTCGTTGCTGCGAATTATTGAAAGCTCAGTTTCGAGATGCTCACGCCTAATCGAGGAGGTTATGTCAACAGAACACCTCCTGGCTGTTCCTATGACCGAGAGGCTTCTTGATTCAGCTCTGAGAGGAGTTATAGAGGCGCTCTCTGGACGCTCAGACAATGTTTCATTTCATATGTCATTTGGAGCAATAAACGCTAGAATAAAGGCAGACGAGTTCCTTGAGTTACTACTCTCAAACATCTTGATGAATGCGGTTGAGCACAATCCCAAAGAGAAGAAGCAGGTCTGGATAACCCTCAAAGAAGAAAGCGATGGTTATTTGCTCGCAATTGGAGATGACGGGACTGGCATATCCGATACTCGAAAGCCCGAGCTCTTTGATGTGGCACGAAGGTTTGGAGGACTGGGACTACATCAGAGTTCACAAATACTTGAGAAGTATGAGGGATGGGTTCAAATCCATGATAGAGTAGAGAACCATCCAGAGAGAGGTGCCGAATTCAGGATATGGTTCCCAAAGCTATTGCCAAATGACAATGGTAGCAAGTGATCTGCAATTGTCTATCTTTTTGGAAGAATACCAACTCTTTTCTTATAGTCAGCGTAATCAGATCCGAATCGAATTAGTAAATCACGTTCCTCAAAGATGCAGAACAGATACATGATTGGTATGAATACGAATGAATAGAGAACCAAGAAGGGGGAGTTAAGGAGCAATGCAAAAGGAAACCACATAAAACCCTCACCTAGCGCCTGCGGATGACGCATCCTCTCGTAGATTCCGCCATAAAGCACTGTGTCTTTCTGAGGTGCTATTGTTTCTGTGCCAGCATCTTTCATTCCACGAATCATGAGATACATTGCCGGCATTGATATCAAAGCTGCAAGAAGCACTGATAACCAGTAGTCCCATGGAAGCGTAAGGGGCAACCCAATGTCTAGTGGAAAGAAGAAGTACACTACGTAGTTGGCAACTGTCACTCCTTCAAAGACTCCCATGGCCATACGGTATCGAGCACATTTTTGCCATGCATCGTTTCCGATCTCCTTTTCCATCTGTGCCGGACTTACGCTAACCTTGTAGAGGTAGATCATCAACACTGTCGACAAGACAAGAATGCCCACGTTCAACAATCCAATCATTTCATATTCCCCAATATCTCAATCGCGGCTTACTAAACAGAGATTTAAATCAAATGCTTGTTATAGGCAAATTCCTAATCAATTAGTCGGATGGTCATACTAATAACCACAAAGAAAGTAGCTTCCTTCGCGTGAGGACAATGCTACAAGAGCTTGAGAAGACACTAGTTGATATTGTTGAGAAGGTCGTACACAGCGTGGTCGCAGTCACAACGACTAGACTAGCTAGAGATCAGTTGTCTAGACCCGTACCAGTACAGGGTCAAGGGTCAGGAGTCATTCTCACAAAAGAAGGATTCATTGTGACTAATGCACACGTGATTGCTGGGGCCAGAGATGTGGATGTGTCTCTCACAGACGGGAGAACATTCAAGGCAGTCGTTGTTGGAGAATCCAAGCTTCGAGACCTTGCAGTCTTAAAGATTGATGCAGAGAATCTGACGCCGATTAAACTGGGCAATTCGGGATCATTGAAGGTTGGGCAGTTCGCAATTGCTGTTGGAAACCCATTGGGACTAGGCACCACAGTAACTTTCGGAATGATTAGCGCAGTTGACCGAACAATCCAAGGCCAGACCCAATTCTTGGAGGGCTTGATTCAAACCTCTGCAGAGATTAATCCAGGTAATAGTGGAGGCGCACTCGTTGACACTGCAGGCAATCTTATTGGCGTTCCGACTGCAATGATTCCTTTCAGCCAGGGAATTGGCTTCGCAATCGCAGTAGACGGTATCAAGTCTGTATTTCAGGAACTTGTTGAAACCGGTACTGTAAGTACTCCGTGGATGGGAATCATGGGTGTCACTCTGAACAAAGGAGTTGCGGCGCATTATCGGCTTGCGGTAGACAAGGGCGCACTCATAGTACAAGTACCACGTGGACCATCATCAGGAGCTGGACTGAAAGCGGGCGACGTAATAGTAGCAATTGATGATGAGGATGTCACCAGCATGGAGGATCTTCGTCGAAGAATCCTTGGAAAGAGAGTTGGTGACAGCCTTCGAGTTCGATTTGCGAGAGGAACTGATATCTTTGAGGTCTATGTCGAGCTCGCATCTGCACAATGAATATCAGAATGCAACAACTGCCATCATCACACCAACGACAGTTAGAGCTATTCCAGCAGCAGCCATCCAAGAGATCTTCTCTTTGAGATAGAGAACTGATACTGGAACAGCAAATA
>JBHLND010000031.1:0-15977 GCA_048937485.1 Promethearchaeota archaeon | reverse complement strand
TAGCATACGTAACACCGAATATCGTTGAACAAGAGCAGATTATTGAGATTGACATCAAAGGTCGCATTAGAACAGCTGAAGTCACAAGCTGGCCCTTCTATGACACTGAACGGTATGGTGCGACTAGAATATAGTGCCCTAATCAACGAAAGAATTCATTAGGAGTATATACACGCCACTTGAATGGCGATATATTATGAGTGAACCAGGACAATTAGTGCCAGAGGAACTTGTTTACAGCAAAGAACACGAATGGGTCAGGGTCGAGGGCGACCTTGCTGTCATCGGTATCACAGACTATGCACAGAATTCTCTCCATGAGATAACCTTTGTAGAACTTCCTGAAGTCGGCACCACTGTTGAAGCAAATACAGAATGCGGACTTGTTGAATCTATGAAGGCATCATCCGACATTTTCACACCGGTATCCGGTGAAATCGTCGAGGTCAACTCTGAACTTGAAGATGCGCCTGAACTTGTAAATGAAGATCCCTATGGAAAAGGCTGGATGATGAAAGTCAAGGCATCAAATCTAGCCCCTGAGATTAAGGTCCTCATGGATGCAAAAGCCTACGCTGAGTATACTGCATCACTCTAGATTTCAGCCATTTCGATAATAGTCTGCCCAAAAGAAGGCCGGAAGGTCTTTGAACTATAGACTAGACCATATGTCCAACTCTTGGTCAGGATACAGGCTCCAATTGGCTTTTGCTCCTCACTGAGTTCGTACACCCCTAAGACTAACAGCAACCTTTTTAGCACATCCAAGATTTGCTCGGATGACCTCGGGTCAGCATGGAGAGAGTACTCTAAATGTCTAGATATGACCGATTCAAGAGATCATCTGTACGATTCCTGCGGCAGGTATTTCACAGACCAAAAGCCAAGATTTCACGTGGGACTGTACTGCTTGCTTTCGCTTTGGCATTAATCTTCTTTGCAGCGTTGATCTTACGTCTAGCACCGCTTCTAGACTCTCAGCCACTCGTGCGTGCCTTTGACCCCTGGTTTCAGCTGAAGGTTACAGAGTATGTTGTTGACAATGGATATGGTGCTTTCTTCACATGGTTTGATACAACGACTTGGGTTCCATTCGGTCGTGATATTACCACAACAGCATATGTAGGGGTTCCATTCACAAGCGCAACCTTCTACTTTATCCTAAACGCCTTCGGAATCTCTGTTGATGTCCTCTTCGTTTCAATCGCTATGCCTGCACTAATGGGCGCACTCACAACGGTTGTAGCCTTTCTACTTGGTCGAGAGCTTTCCAATAATACTGTCGGCCTACTGAGTGCCTTGCTACTAGCATTTCTACCTGCCTTCATCCAGAGAACAGTAGTAGGTTTTTACGATAATGAATGCATTGGCGTATTTGCCATTGTACTGACAATGTTCTTCTTCACTAGGAGCCTGAAAAGGGGATCATTGTTCTCAGCCTTGGGAGCAGGCCTATCATTGGGCTACCTGATGATATCTTGGGGAGCCAGTGATTTCTTGATTGACCTATTCGCTCTCTATGCCTTCTTTATGCTCATCTCAGGAAGATACAGCAAACGCCTGCTCAATTCCTACCTAATCACGGCTGCCTTGGGGCTATTCATTGGAGGTCTGATTCCACGAAACGGATTCAATAATCTCACTTCCTTCGCAATATTAGCACCCATTGGAGTTGGAGTTCTGCTTGCAGGATACGAAATCTGGCTCAGGGTTGAGAGCTACAGGGAAGTAACAGCTACAGCCCTTGCACCTCATATGAAACCAATTCTAATGGGACTTATAGCTCCCATTGCGGGAATTGCAGCCTATTTTGCATACGCTGGCACAACAGAGCTGACTATTACTCCCTACAATTCAAATCCAGTCCTGACAATTGGAACAAAATTCCTTACGGTCATCAATCCATTCATTCGGCTTGATCAACGAATCTTTGCTTCTGTTGCTGAACACCTTCCAAGCCCCTGGGGAAGTTTCTATCATACACTTAACATCTTGATGTTCATCTTCCCCCTTGGCATGTACTTCCTCTTCAAGCGTGGAAGGGACGAAGACATGTTGATGTTCCTCTATGGACTTACAGCAGTATACTTTGCTGGCAGCATGATTCGCCTCAGTCTTATCCTTGCCCCTGGTGTTGCAGTTCTCTCAGCAGTTGCTGTAACTGGCATTCTCACTCCCTTTGGAAAGGTTGTGACTCAGAAGACAGTCTTTGAAAGGCGACGATTCAGGATGAGTTCCTCTCTAACGTCAGAGCATGCTATCGCTGCCTTTGTCTTTGTTGGTCTACTTCTGTCAGTCAACATAATGCTTGGAACTGATTACGTCGGTCGCAGCGTTGGACGCCCTGAATTCGCATCCGGTTTCATCTCGGATGGTGCTTCGATGACTGATTGGCAGATTTCCATGACATACATCAGTAATGTGCTGCCAGAGGATGCAATTGTGGCAAGCTGGTGGGACTACGGATATTGGATAAACAGTGCTGGGGACCGGCAGACAATAGTGGATAATGCGACATGGAATCGGACGCAAATAGCGCTCATGGGATATGCCCTCATGGCGCTGAACTATACAGAGTCGCTCAAGACATTCAAGTTATGGAACACAACGCATGTGCTGGTTTACTACGGTCACCGTACCCAATTGGGCGGTGACGATGGAAAGTGGCCATGGATGGTGAGAATTGCGGAGGACCGATTCGGCTCCGATCTGATCGACGACGCTTGGTACTTGGGCGATGATCCATCAACTACCACTGTGGAAGAAGAAGCCACCCTTGAAGCATTCTACCAATCCACTTTGTACAAGCTAATGGTGTACGGCGAGCCTCGTACAGAAGACGAAGGTAGGCAAATGCTACTCAGCAATGATAGGCTATACCTTGATTCGCAATACATGCAAGATGATGATTGGGTTGCACACATGCCAGTGAGTCTCTATGGTGCTTTCAAAACACCATTCATCAGTTCCACATTTGGTTTGGTTAAGATCTACGAGATTGACTACACAATGTACTACCAGTGGCTAAATCGGACAGAAGCTGACTGGATTGTAAGCAACGACGGCCTCGCAGGGGTAATTCTGAATGGATCACTCTCTGCAACGGAGAAAGGTTTCAACAGCTATGATGTTGTCTTTGGAGGCGGCTACGAAGGAACAGTCTACACGCAGTCCAATGCCACTCATGTCTACTACGGCATTGAGATGGCTAATTATACTGTTGGCGAAGACGCCTTTGGAATTCAAATATCTCCACTTGGATCTACTCAAGAATCTGACATCCGAATTGTGAACTACGAAGGTAATGATTTCTACGACGGTCATATCAGCTATGGGGGTGATTGGACCGAAGACCACACTGGTTCCAACTCAAGTACAGTTGCTACTGGCGAGAACGTCATCGAGTTCCTAGTACCTTTGAGAAGTGATGATTCCCAAGACATTGATATGAAGAATGGAATGAATTACCAAATCAGGTTCATGTTTTGGGATGGCGTCAATAGTGGCGAACCTACATTGGACTCAGATTGGATGATATTCTGGGTAGAAGTGGAACTTCATTAGCGGCATTTGGCGATTGGTCAACAGACTCATCGCCAAGTCTCTTATCTTTATGCACTATTCAAAGCTGTTTTCGCTTTGCTTTGCGACGATACTCTCCATACCGATCTTGAGGGCTGTACTTTGGGGGATGTGGTACCGAAACTGCATCACCACACTTTGGACACTTATTCTCACTCAAAGTATAGATATCGCACTTTGCGCATTTCCGAAGTTTGGCCATCGATAACCACTACTTCCGGTCGAACGAGAAGGTGCCTCCACCGCTCTCTACCGTCTTTGTGACCTTTCCTAGAATGTTGGAGAGCAGTTCTTCTCCCTCCTTATAATCTGGGCTAACAATACGGAGCTTATAACGCGGAGAGCCTAACGTATAAATCTCAACCGTCGACTTTTCTAGCTTCTCGCCGCTTTCAAGTCCACTCATTAGAGCCTTCTTAATTACCTCTACTCCATTAGGTCCCGACACCTGAATATTCATCTCCCCTTCAATCTCTATCGAAGGGATTTCAATACGTGCCTTGGCTAAATCCGCAATTTGACTCTTCAATTTCTTAGTTGTCTCAATTCCCTCTAATGCCTCAACACCAAGGTCCGCTGTAATTTCAAGGCCCTTGTAGATTTCTCCGAAGGCATCCTCGAGGGCCCAGCCTATCTTCTCGTAAATCGTTTCGAGGGTCCATTCGTTCTCCTTGGCTATTAGCTCCAAGAATTTCTCAGCCTTTTGCGCCCTCTTCCACTCATTGTTCTTACTTCTCTTGGCCTCATTAGAAACACGTCTTAGAGAGCAGTCTATGTGTTTCTTCTGGGTATCCACCTGAAGAACCTTGACAATCACTCTCTGGTTCTCGTGAATGTGGTTCCTGATGTTTCTGACCCACGTACTACTAACCTCTGAGATGTGAACGAAACCCTCTTTATTTCCATATTCTGGAAGTACAACATATGCACCGTAGGGTGCCACCTTTGTGGCAACAGCCACTACGAATTCATCTGGTGAAGGCCATTCTGCACGTTTTAGAACCATGGTGTTCCCTCTATCGAGTGGGCTTGTTCTCAACCTCTGAGGCACGCTAATATAGATTTGGGAGCGTAAACAATGAGTGCAGTGGTGCTTTTTCAGAAGGTAGAATCAAAGATATTCAGTACATTGCAGATAGGGATGTAAAAGGAATATACAATTGAGATTCATGAAAACTGCTCAAGTTCTCGGGCGGTTGCTTCAAGCTTGGCTTTTCCACCGCTGGGCTTTGCCAATATCTTCTCGCACTTCAGACACTTCACCTCAGTTGTGGCCATGGCGAAGATGATCTGCTCGTTCTCGCAATCAAGGCACTTGACTTTTAGAAACTTGGACTTTGGTTGCTGGATAGTTTCTCCCTTTGTCATCTAAATCACCTAAGTCCGTACAACCTCTAGTTTCTTCAGCCTGATTCCCTTGGACTGCACTATGTAGTCGCATTCCTTACACTTGTACTTGAGAACAGTCTTCTTGGTGGTCTTTGCAAATCGTTTCTGGATGTTCTTTGGAAATGAACCGTACCCCTTTGTCTTTCTCTTCATCCTTCTCTCACCTTGGGCCATGCTTCTCCGTTTTCCAGCCTTGTATGTGGAGATAGAATGCTCGGTGTGTTTGCGACACCGGGGGCAATATTTGTTCATTTCACCCTTGATTTTCATCTTTAGACCACCAATCTTGAGTTAGTGGGACCCGAACTCAGACTCTTTATAATCCTTGGGGCATGTCCAACCCCATTTGTCAGGTCCTGCGTTTCATATCCAGCCAAACTGGGTTGCAACATGCGAAATGACCACTGCAATAACGATCATGGCTGCAAGTATCACAACCATAGTAGGACCCACCTTGATGCCAGGCGTTTCGTCCTCGAAGAAACGTATAAGCCCAGCGCCTCCAGAAGGCATTGGTCCTTCCCCGCGCTTAGACTTCCTCTTCTTTGCGGTCTTCGGCATGAACATGCATCTCCTGAACTAGAAGATTCAACCAGCATAGAGCTTTTAATCCTTTTGACCTGTGAGGAACCCTCTCCATCTACGGATTTTGAGTACACTCAAACAGAGTTTTGCACGTTTCGCTGATTCTGCCTTCTACTTCAGATTTCTAATTATCCCTTTGGCCGTATCATGCATCATCTTTGAAACATTCGAAAGAGTTTGAATGACCTCTTGTTGTCTCTGTTGGCGCGTCTGCAGGTCCAAGTTGGCCAGCTGTGCAAAGTCCTCAGACAGGCTGAAGTATGTCTTCGCTCTATCAGCTGAAGTGAGAAGTGAGTCTTCTTTCTCCACCACCTTAAACTTACCTGACTTATCATCATATTTCCAAACGTCACCGGTTTCAGTATTCAGTACGAACCCATCAGCAATCTGATATTTTCTAGATTGGCTTCCACTTCCCGAAATCACATCATCACCAACCGAACTCTCTGTTCGTCTTAATCTTGACGTGTCAACGGATAGCCTTGCACCGGATTCCGTTGTCTGGGTAACTCGATTTCCACATTTGGGACAACTAGCAGCTCCAGCTGGAATAGATGTTCCGCATTCACGGCAATATTGATCATGAGTTGTCAAGAGTAATCACCAGCATGGGGCGTGTCCAAACGACAATTAAAGGGCTTTGTCCGAAGTTCGAAATTCAACTCATGCTGCCTAAGGAGTTTCAATACACTCGCACGGAGCCTTGCCGCATCTATAACAGACACCAGGATACTTCTTCTTCAAAGCGTCTGAGAGATCGATTTCCAATAGATTTGCTATGGAGCAGAGCCAAGCAAAGACATCTCCTATCTCATGACTGATCTCTTCTATTGTTCTCCCTTGAAGAACGGAATCGCTCAGCTCGCTCAACTCTTGAAAGGTCCGGAGGAGTGTTCGTTCCAAGCCTCGTTCCTTATCACGTTCCAAGTAAATCCGACGCATTAGTTCCTGAGCATCCTTTGTGTCCATTCTCATCCCTCAAAGAGGGGTCTGCCAAGCGGCAGACCATTACATGAATCTTAGATGTGCATAGGCGTCTGTTTCAGTGTCAAAAGCATAGTGAACCTTCTGGTAGTCTTTCCTGAACTCGCCCACTTCCTTGGCTATCCTTTTCACATCCTCTCCCTTCATAACGACACGCGTCATGAAGTCGGCGATTGCATCCATCTCGGACTCCTTCATTCCAAGTCTGGTCATCTCGCTTGTTCCAAGTCTAATACCACCAGGGGTTCTGTAGTCCCGTCCTCTCTTTTTGTCCCACGGCAAGAGGTTTCTGTTGATTACAATGTTCGCATCTTCGAGCTGCTCCTCAACGACGCTACCGTCTTTCATTGGTGTTTCTGTGACATCGACCAGAATGACATGCGACTCTGTGAATCCCTTATGCTCAGCAATAACACTCCAGCCTCGGTCATGCAGTGACTGGGCAAGCGCCTTAGCGTTCTTCAAAATCTGCCCAGTGTAGTCAACTCCAAACTCAATCATCTCAGCAAAAGCAACAGCTAGACCGGCGACGTTGTGCAAGTGGTGATTACTAAGGAGCCCTGGAAATGAGGCCCGCTTAATGGCTTCTGCGAACTCTTCCTTAGCTACCACGCACCCATGCTGGGGTCCCGGAAGTGTCTTGTGGGTAGATAGGGTCATCATATCAGCTCCCTCTCTCAAAGGATCTTGAAATCTCCCAGCACCAATCAGGCCTGTTACATGTGCAGAGTCATACCCGATTGTCATTCCGAACTCATCTGCTATGTCCCGGAACTCTTTCACAGGATGTGGGAATGGGAAGACGCTGCCTCCAAAAAGGAGGAACTTGATCTCATCACCCTTTTCTTGAAGTTTCCGGATGAGGTCAATGCTGCCATCAATATCTATGTTGAATTCTTCGTCATCGAAAATCCAATTTCGGACTTTGTGTCCTCTGATTTGACCTGCAGTTCCCCCAAGGTCTTTTCTTGCATGAGAAATATGACCCCCATGGGCAATTGACAAGGCCATCATCCTATCGCCGGGTTCCATTGCAGCAGTGTACATCGCCAAGTTTGCTACAACTCCCGATATTGGTCGCACATCTGCAAAGGGTGCGTTGTATAGTTTCTTTGCGAGGTCTATACAGATTAGTTCAACCTCATCAATGTACTTGCATCCTGCATACACCCTTTCCCCTGGCCATCCCTCTGCATATCTATCTCGAAAGTCTGACACGATGGCAGACCTTACTGCCGGCGATGACACGTTCTCGGAAGCTATTAGATTGATTGTATTCTGCATCCATTTGTCATGACTCTCTAGTAGGTCAAATAGTCGATTGTAGAGTTTTTTATGGTCGCTCAACTTGGACACTCCTGAGCCTAGCCGATGCGTGCGCTAGATTAGTCCTTGTTATATGGCTTACGACCTGACACCATCATTCAACATTCACTGGTCAGGTGGTGTCGACCCTAGACAATCTCCCAATTCCTATAACATAAATCAGGAAGCCAATGACTACAAGCGGAGTGCTGGTTGCAATCATGAAGAGTGGTAGGCTCTGAAGCTCAATCAACGTGCTAAATGCCATGAAGAGAGAGAACATCATGATTACCATAACCAAGAAGATTGATGCGAATGTGTTCAGAAAGAACGCGCTACTCTTCTGGTTTTCATAGGCGGGATTGTTTGCGGTGATGCCTGTGCTAAGCAAGACAGCCCCGGTCGTTGCCCACCAAGCATAAGCAATGAGAGCAAGGAATTCAATCACTCCGAGCTGAAAGACAAAAGTCATGCCAATTGACGGAATGATCGAAAGAGGAATGGCGAGCAATAATGATTCAACAATCCTAGCCTTTCCAAACTTCCAAGCTCCTTTCGGTGCTGATTGAATTATCCAGAGCTGATCTTTTGACTCAATAAACCCAATCCCCCCAAATGTAATTCCACCAATCATTGCCAACATAAAACCCATCAGGACAATCGTGAACATCACAATGAACTGATATACCTCGGGCGGAGGGTTTTCAGGAATGGATGAAAAGGATGCATTTATGATGACAGGAAGAAGCACAGCGATAGCCATTCCATAAGCCAGTCTCGAAACATTCTGCATTTTCCTACAGAATTCCTTGATTGAAGTCACAACCAATACCCCAAATGATCCCGGAGAGGCTCTTCTTATGCTCTTGAGAATGAAGTTCTCCGGTCCAACCGTTGTCACCTTTTCAGTTCTCGGACCTGCACCGAAGCTGAAGATTCTATCCGCTGCCGAGAAAGCCAGGACTACAATGCCACCAGTGAATACAGTCAGTAGAAGCATGCTCATGAGGAGGTCCAATCTTAGAATGCTCGAAAAGACCGATGCAGATAATCCCACGTCATTGAAGATGATAACGGTCCATGAGATGACATCAGCTCCCCATGTGAATGGAAACAGCAGAAATACATCCATGCCAAGAGCTGCTGACATTGACTCGGCGAAGTAGATGAGACCGTACATCGGAATTAGCACAACGACAGCGACAACCATTGCTAAGGCCTTCGCAATATCATTGCCCCGAGATGATTCACCTAGCTTCGCCTGGATTGCTGTGGTCAAGAGATTGGAAAGGAATAGAGTGCCAAGCGCCACGAAGAACAATACGAGATACATAATTGCTTGTCCAATTGGACTGACTCTGAAGAACAGTGCAAATGGAGTCAACATAATGGGTGCCGCGTAGAGAACAAGAAGCCCGTAACTTGGAATTTTTCCTGCGAACATTCCAAACATCATGTCACGTGTACTCACGTTGTTGCTGAGCATAATCTCCCATTGACCAATTCGTATCTCCTGCAGAGCATAAGAGATAGGATACACCAGCAAGATAATCCAGAGAAAAAGCATTGCAGACCTCATGAGGCTTGGGAAACTCCCCATGAATATCGCTTGAATTACTACATCAAAATCTGCAAGTATCCCCGCCATAATCTCTGGTACAATGTAAAGAGCCCAAATCACACCAAAAATCAGGAGAATCAGAGTCACACCAGTGCGCCAGCGCCGAAATCTGGATGTCTGTACGAAGAATTCAGCCTTTGCGATTGCGAACCATTTACTCGCCACGCCTACTCCCTCCAGGCAAGGAGCCTGGTACGGTCCACTTCTCCGCCTACAATCTTCAGATATGCCTCTTCTAGATCCTTTGCTCCTACACTATCTACAATTGTGTTTGGAGGACCAAGTGAGGTAAGAAGCCCCTCGTTTAGTATACCAATGATTTCACATACATCCTCTGCGAAGTCTGTCATATGAGTGCAAATGAAGAATGTAGTTTCCATTTCCTTGGCCATTACAAGAATTAGTTCCTTCACAAGTGCACTTGCTGCGGGATCAAGTCTTGATGTAGGCTCGTCCAAAAATACCAGACGTGGCTCATGAAGAACCGTTGAAGCCACAAGCACTTTCTGTTTCATTCCTGAACTATAGGACTCTAGTAAGTCATTCTGTCTGCCTTCTAGACCCAAGAGGTCCAGAAGTCGATCAATTCGATTTCTGACTGCTTCTCCTGTTAGGTCGTTCAATGCTCCAATAAACTCGAGGAATTCTACTGCAGAGAGCTTGGAGTATAGACCGGGGGCCTCTGGTAATAATCCAGTTGCCGCCTTTATCTCATTCTTTTGTGTATCAACATCATAACCACACACTGTTGCCTTTCCACTAGTTTGTCGTAGGAGTCCAGATAGAATCCTTACAGTGGTTGTTTTTCCTGCACCATTCGGACCCAAAAAACCGAAAGTGCTTCCTCGTCGGACTTCCAAGTCAAGGTCTACAAGCGCTCGTATTTCACCAAAATTCTTTGAGAGTTTTTCCGTTCTAATATCGATTACTTCGGACATGATGCCCCATCCAACTACGCTCTTTTCAGGGCGGTATAGTGCAGAATCAATATAATGTGTGCGATTACAGCCACAAAATGCGAATAACCATTAGATTCTTCACACTTCGTTGCTATATTCCCACCTCTAGTTATAAATCAACGAGCTTGGCTCCTGATGATGCGCAAAACCTCACAGCACTAGAGCCTCAAGGGGAGATGGAACGATGAGCGGGAAGATCGACAAGCGTGCAGCGGCAAAAACCGTGACTTGGAGGGTTGCTGCCACAATAACAACTGTCTGTGTGGCATTAGTATTTACAGGATCTGTAGAAATCAGCATCGGCATTGGCACTGTTGAGGCAATCCTGAAGATGATATTATACTACTTGCATGAGAGGCTTTGGGACAGAGTAAACCCGACTGTTCAAATCCCGCCGCCTTCTTGATTCTTGAATAACACTTCGCAGTGTTCAGCTATCTTTGGGATATAAATAGAAAGAGTGCGACGAGCCCTCCTAAGAGAGTACTCGTCGTCGCAGCTGTTGTCAGCTGCAGAGAATTGTTAGGGGTGCTAGAATCTTCTAGTACCGGCGTCTGTCGCGACCACCGCTACCATATCCGCCACCACCGCGACGATCTCTGCCGCCGGCATAGCCACCGCCACCTCCGTAGCCACGACCGCCACCACCGTAGCCGCCGCGCCGTCGGGTGTCCTCATGTTCCTCAGCACTCATGTCAACATCCATATTGACATCGTCTATTTCCTCATCTGCCTCAGACAGCTCACCATACTTTCCGATATTGAGTCGTAGGTTGCCTCTGAATAGACCTGTGTAGCCATTCTTCAGGGTGTAGGTGCTTCCAATCTCTACTTCATCGATCTTTGAATCCCAAAGGGGTACAGATACAACTGCAGTAGAATCACCAACCACCGCGTCCATTACACGATGGCTCTCTCCGCTATCGCGGGAAGAAACCTCGCGTTCTTCACCAGCCTCCATAACCTTGAAGGAAATGGTGACATTCTTCATTCGTGGCTTCAATTCAGCCACTGTAGCCTCAATAGGCTCTCTATCGTCGTAACTCATTGTACATACTCTCGCTTGAGAATAACAGGTCCTGCAAAACTAGCGTGATCTTCCGTGGAGTGCGATGCTGGATTGAACCCTCAAAGAAACCATTATGAAAAGCAGCTTATTCGTAGTATTCCTGCACCCCTCAGACGCGGGAGTTCGCTTATGATGTTATGTATTGGACTGAATGTAGCCGAATAGCGTGAAAAAACAGAATTCACATCATACCAGAGCTAAGATTGGAAGTATTCTCTCATTTATCCTGCATCTCAGGTGCTCGGGAAACCAAGTCAGTGAATAGATTTTCAATTTTCTCACCGGTCTTCGCCGAAACCTCAAAGTACTTCACATTTAACCACTTCGCGAGCATCTCTCCAGCCTCAATCGGCACCTTTCTTGTTTCCAAGTCTACTTTATTCGCCACCAAGGCGACACTAGCTTTAGGACAGACCGCCATAAGTTTCGTGAACCACTCAAGAACAGTCATGAATGTAAGAGGTCTTCCCACATCGTAAACAATCATCCCCATCGAAGCACCCGCCATATAACGCGTTCTCAGATCGTCATATGAAATCTGACCAGCCATATCCCAAATTACAAGCTGTACGCGTAATGGCCGACCTTTCGGAGTCGTGATATCAAGCATTTTGATAGAGAAAGAGGTCCCAATTGTAGACTTATACTCCTGTCTGAATGAATCATCCGTGTACCTCTTGATGCAACTTGTCTTTCCTACTCCTCCTTCTCCAAGTGCTACAAGTTTAAAAAAACTTGAGCGGCTTCATCATTCATTCTGAATTACTCCTAACGTGACATCCTTGCTAATTATGACGGAAGCAGATAATAACCATTCTAGGACATAATCTAGAAAAGCTGAGTTGACGACTCTCCTTTGCTATAATCCTTGCCAAGAATTGATCTACCAAGGCTCGGACTTAGCTCTGTTCAGTTCCACCGTCGTTTCTATAAACTCATGAAGAAGAATCCCCGCTGCGTGGGCCAGTGCCTAGGCTAGGTATAGCGATAGGCTTGCGTTACTTGCGTCGTCTTATCACTATCAGCACAACAATGACAATAATGCCTAATGAAATCAGTAGTACATTCCCTTGTACGAATCTTATGATGGGATGAGGCGTTGGAACTGAGTTGATATCTAGTGAATAAGCCAATGAAGAATTGGCAAGTGGATAAGGGTCAACCAGAAAACCACCTTCAATTGGATATGGAGAATCTATGATTCCATCCTCATTATTGTCTGGGTGATCTACCCAATCAGACCAGTAGTTATACCCAAAGCCGTTTCCCCCACCTTCATCATATGCTTGTCTACCACTACCAACATTATTGTCATCGAATATGTTCAAGAAGACTTGATTATATTCTGGGAACTTCCTTACGGGGAGCCCAATGCCAATGAATGATACCCCATATCCAAGGTTGTGCTCAATTTTATTCATGCTAATGATGTTGTAAGAACTATCTGATTCTACCTTGATTCCTACTGAAATCCTCGCTGTCACACCACCTGCCCAATGAGCATTCTCATAACATGAGTTGTTCGAAATCACATTCTGGTGGCTGCCCGATACATCGATGCCTATACTATTGCCATAACAGTAGTTGTTTGTTACCTGATTTCCAGTGCCTCCCCACAAAGCAATGCCATTAATGTATTCAGTGCAATTATTTCCAATTACTCTACTGTAGGAAGCATGTGAGAGTATCCCAGCTTCGTCTTCGCCTTTTCCACGGACTATGTTGTCGGTAATTGTCATGTCAGTGCCGCCCACCTCAATCCCCATATAGGCACCACTAACAGTATTGCTCTCTATTGTGCCATTGCTTGAGTCAGAGATTAGTATCCCCATGTTAAAGCTCTCATATTCAGTCACATACCCAACGGTATTGTAGAGCACAGTGAATCCGCTACTCATTTCTATACTGATACCTCTGAGCCCGCCATAGTATTGTCCGAAATAGTACATTTGTCGTATTTCGTTATTAGCAATGACAAAATTCCTGGAGTTCTCAATCCAAATGCCAAAATCTGCAGAGATGTTGCAGTTGGAAATCTCAAAGAATGAATCTATACCTGCAATAGAAATGCTATGTTCATACTGGACGGATGTGTATATTTCGAGATCCCGAATTATGTATGGGTCCTCAATAGTGCCGCTTCCCGGGAAACCAAGCGTCACGAAATCATCATCGCTATTTATCTGGATAGGGTCGTGAGGAGTGTAGTCTGCTATCACGGTGGTTTGCTGCAAATTGGTGCCTACTTCACAGTGATCTCCACCTGGCAAATTGCTTGTCATTTCAAGACAGCTTTCTGAATCCTTTCGTCCAAGAATGTTAATAGGGCTGAGTAAAATAATGATTAGACTTGTGACCAAAAGGAACCTCTGAATCTTCGGAGACGTTACTACCGATCCTCCATCACACATGGTGTCTAGATTCAGGGGTAAACCTACATTTATAGAGTCTGATTCATTCTAGCATAGACTCTCTAAACCAGTAAATACCACAACCTCTATAAACTCAAGACGGTGAAGCACCGCTGCGTGGGCCAGTGGCTAAGCCAGGTATAGCGACAGTACACTAAGAACTTCTCTAGTGTGTTGAAGCTCTTAACTTGTTGGTGGAACGAAAACAGGTATTCGCAAATGACGACCGAAAAGAAGGACTACTCGGACTACATTTCATTCTTGATAAATGGTGTCAATGTCGTTTCTCTATTTACTGTTTTTACATTCACGGTCATTACATTATTGGTGACACAACTTCCGGACCCTAGCTTGGTTATGGCTCAAGTAATCCTTTTTGTTCTGGCCCTCATCTTTGATATTTTCCTCTTCTATATTAGTTGGAGCTTCTGGTACGTCCTGTACTTTTGTGAACGAGTTCCCCCAATGACGAGATCGGCTAGTGTCACTACATTTCTCGCATTTACCACGTATCAGATGCTTGGTATTGTCATCATACTGATGTTTCTGCTTCTGAATCTCACATCGCTGGCACTTGCGGGATTCTTGATGTGGTTTGTATTCCTAGTTCTAACCTATATTTTCGTCTATCGACCACTGACAAGATTCAGAGAAACGCGAAAGAAGTATCGTGGACATTGATTCATGGAAGATGAAGTAGTGATATGAATTCATGAATTTTGGAAATAGGCAAAGACGTATAGGAGAAGATGGCGGGCCAGGTGGGATTTCTGGGCTGAATACTGGAATTCAGTATCCAAGAACCCACGACCAACAAGTTAAGAGCTTCAACGCATCAGAGAAGTTCTAAATGCACTGTCGCTATACCTGGCTTAGCCACTGGCCCGTGATTTTGGTTCTGTTCAACTTTCGGTTATAGAGGTTTCGGATTGATCTCCATCATCTTCTCTCTTGAATTTGAACTAATAACACATTTCGCATCAGGACTGCTTGTAAAATTGAAAGAAGGAGCAGCAATGAAAAGGCATAGCTCGATGAACTTGCTTTTATCCGAATGTGCTAACTCATTTGACAAGAAGGAGGAATTGGGTTGATTAAGAATGCGTTTGAACGGATTATTGAGATGCTAAGAACTGCTCATATCGAAGACGAGCGTGTGTTTTCACAGACAGTCTTATACAAAGAGGGCTGGTTGTTGAGGATTATTCTAGATATATTGAGTGAAGGTCTAGATTATCCGCCTCTAACATTTCAGGAGGGGGTAAGATGGTTTTCGGAAGCCAAACTCAGGTCACCATTTCGTCGTCGTCCAGATGAGAAGAAGAAGAACAAAAAATCAGGAAGGAAAATGGTCGCAGAAGGTTCTACATCTGTTGATGGGGTATATGGTCATTTTGATATTCGTAGGAAAGTGGGAATAAAACTCAGAAAGGATGCGACTCAATTCGTGGTCATCGAAGCAAAGATGTCTAGTCCATTATCTGAAGGTGTGGATTATTCCTCAAAATACAACCAAGCTGCTCGAACTGTTGCATGCATGGTTCAGGAGATCGAGATGGCCAATATATCCGCTAGTGACATTAACTCCTTGGGATATTATGTAATTGCGCCAGAGAAGTATCTTAAATTTCCAAAGGAAAGATTCTCTACTTATGTGGATAAAGATAGCATAAGTCAAAGTGTCGAGAATCGCATCGATGATTATGCTGGCAGAGAAATCCACAATGAATTAGAAAATTGGTATGAAGAAGTCTTCACCCCTTCTCTGAAACATTTCAATGTCAAGAGCTTCTCCTGGAAGGATATTATTGATATAATAGATGATGAATCTGTAAGTGAGTTCCATCAGCGATGTCTTGCGTTCAATAAATGAAATCCTTAGGCTTCAACACCTAGACTCGAATCCCACCTGGCCCGCCATCTATTATTCTCAAACTTCACCAATTGCTAGAAAGAGCACACCCATTGCAAAGGCACCAGGGTCTTTCACCATCGCCTCAAATTCATCCATTGCTTCATCATGCTCTTCTTCAGTAAAGACTCCTTGCTCTAAAAGCTCGGTCTTCTTCACA
>JBHLND010000030.1:0-15981 GCA_048937485.1 Promethearchaeota archaeon | reverse complement strand
CTGTAATCTCATCTATGTCCTTCTTCTCAATTCCTTTATTTGCCAATGACCCATCAAAGAATTTCATCAGCAACCGTGATAGGAGCTCATCTCCCCTAATCTCACCGAACACGTCCGTTTCTGGCTTATTGGGACGTGATCGTGAAAATGGGGTTCGTGCATAATCAACCATCCACACCTCTTTCATGGCATTCATCTCATCCATAACAGAAGTTGCCCGTCTTATCTTTCTTCTCACTTATGGAATCCATATGCTTCACAGCAACAACCCGCGGCACTTATCTGTCCCTGCAAACCAAAAGCAGACATGCCAATGATTCAGACAGGCGACATTGAAACATACTACGAGGCAATCGGTGAAGGAACGCCACTCGTGTTTGTTCATGGCGCAGCTGGGTCTCATGATAACTGGCATCCTCAGGTGAAATACTTCTCTGACCGTTTCAGAGTCATAACCTATGATGTGCGGGGACACGGAAAATCAGGTGGATCGGACAGGAAGTATAGCTGTGCTCTCTTTGCCGATGATCTCAATGCACTGCTGACTACCTTAGGGATTGAACAACCAATTATCGGAGGTCTCTCGCTTGGAGGGATGGTTTCTCAAGAGTATGCAGTAAAATATCATGAAAATCTAGCTGGACTGATTCTAGCAGATACTGCAGTTGCAACAGCCTTGACCTGGACAGATAAGCTGCAGAAATGGTCGTTTCCGGCTAGTCTAGTAAAATGGTACATTCGAAGAAAAGACCCTGAAGACTATGCAAGATGGTCTTTCAAGTACTTCAACATGAAAGAAGAAATCAGAGAATACCTGATTCAGGAGCAATTGAGAATGAATCAGGCTGAATTCCTCAAACTGATAGATGCCATTTATGGCTTTGAACTGTTAGACCTTGCTAGTATCAAGGTGCCCACACTGGTCGTCTTGGGCGAGAATGAACGTAAAGCAGTTTTCCCGCATGCTGACAAGATGATTGAGCTGATAGAGAAATCCACGAAGGTTATAATCCCAGGCGCAGGGCATGCATCAAACTTGGAGAATCCGGAGGAATTCAACAGAGTTCTGGATGAGTTCTTCATGGAGAATAGCCTCTGATATACCCCTCTAGGAATACTCTTTATGGAACATTTCAGAGATGACTTGGGTAAAAGGAATGGGAGCATCAGAAGTATCTTCTCAACGTGATCGTTTAGTGATAGTTGTTGGGCCCAACATAGTCTTTTTTGTAGCATTAATGATATCAATACTGATAGTCATCCAGTTTTCCTTGCCATGGTTTCTATTTCCTGGGATGGATGTCATTCAAATACCCCGGTTAATCGAATTGATTCTTGGTCAGATTCTTGTCATTCTATGTGTTGGTCTGGAAGCCTGGGGTGTTGCATCAATTAGTTTGAGCCGAGCACAGGGAAATGAGATTGGAGTTGATGATTCATCATTGGTCACTACGGGTGCGTATGCATATTCCAGACATCCTGTAACATTAGGCTTTGTCTTCGGAACTCCTGGATTCGCACTTGTCTTTGATTTTGTTCCGCTCTTAGTCAATGCAATTCTCTTCACTCCCATCATGATTGCCTTCCTAGCGTATGAGGAGAGAGAGCTCTTGAAACGGTTTGGAGAAGAATATGAAATCTATCGAAATCAGGTCCCCTTTCTAATGCCACGAAGAAGGAGATCCTAGAGCTTTTTCGAGAGGTATGGGCCTAAATTCTCAAAGCTAAGAGTACGATAGTAGGGTTTCACGCCCAGGCCACTATTGACCAGAATTCTCTTTGAGTCGAACTCATTACGGGCAATTGCTTCAGCAGCCTCAATCATCTTTTCTCCTAGACCCAAGTGCTGCCACGCCTCTGGGTCTCTTTCACCGATTTCCACTACTGGCCCATATACTCTAAGCTCTCTTATGATTGCGCAGGGCTTTCCGGAAATCTCGGCCCTGAATGCGATTTCACTTGGTACTCTCAAGCGAAGGAAACCAAAAATCACATCCAAATCAGTTTCTTCATATGATAGAAATATCTCTGTCCCCTCTCCCGCCTCATAATCTCGACGAACAAGCTGGATGTTCCCGATATCAATTTCAGTATCAGCCCTCATCTGAAAGTGGCCAATCTCACGATACCGAATTGTTGGATTTCTCAGCCCTTTTGCCATCATTCTTCGATGTACCAATTCCCTCAGATTGCCCTTGCCAAGCCCTGCTTCAATCTGATGAAGTGGAATATCGCGCTGCATTCTCTGGATTCGAACATATTCCGGCATTAGACTCACGGCTTCTGCAACAAGATTCACAATCTGGTCATTCGTGTAGGGGCTGTACGCTCCTTTCTTCCACCAGTCGAAAAGCTTGGTATTTGCCACAACAATAGTGGGGTAAATCTTCAGCATATCTGGCCGAAATCTGGTGTCCTCAAACAGGGTTCGAAACTCCTCGACATCCCTCTCAGGAGTACTTCCCGGAAGTCCAGGCATCATATGATAGCAGACCTTGAGACCGCTGTCCCGAAGCATTCTCGTTGCTGCAACCGTTTGTTCTATTCCATGTCCTCTTTCTACACGTTCCAAAATCCCATTTGAAAGGCTTTGAACTCCCAACTCGACTCTAGTAGCACCGAAATCCAGCATCTCATTGATACTTTGTTCAGTAACCCAGTCAGGTCTAGTTTCAAATGTCATTCCAACATTGCGAACAGATGCACTCTCATTAAGCTGTTTTGCATCAAAGAGAGTCCTGCTAATATTTCCATTCATGGCATCGATACAGCCTTTCACAAAATTCTCTCGATACTCAAGAGGCTTCGAACACCAATCACCACCCATTACGATGAGTTCCGTCTTCTCAACGTTGTGACCAATAGCCCTGAGTTGATCCAGTCTTCCTTCAACCTGTTTAAAGGGATCAAACTCATGTTGAAGACCTCTCATTGTGGCAGGTTCATGACCTGTATAACTCTGAGGTACTCCAAGGTCAGGTCCTCCTGGACAATAAGCACATTTTCCATGAGGACACTTCTGTGGACTTGTCATCACAGCAACAACAGAAACACCAGATGCTGTGCGAACCGGTCGTTTGCGCATTAGAGGTCTTAGAATCTCGAGTTCCTCTGGAATAGCAGCCTGAAGCACATCAGCATTGGACGGCACTCTTGATGCATCAAACTTGGCACAAATCCTATTCTTGATTTGATTGATAGTATGTCTGTCGAGGGCTTTCTCTGAAGTGAGTAAGGCGTCAATAATTGCCCTATGAAGTTCATAATCCTCAACAGTTGTCATTGTACCTCGTCGATTCCGTCTTTGCGGTTAAACCATGCGGTTTAACCCTCCTATGAATCTCTCCACACGACAAGCCTTAAAACACAAACCTTCCCACAACTGAACAGTCAAAGAGGTAACAAAGATGCCAGGTTCACACGGCTCACTCACAAAGGCTGGAAAGGTTCGAGAGTCAACTCCAAAGGTTCAAGGACGCGAACGTCACATGCCTATTCCTCGAGTTCGCAACAAGAGGAACTATGTTAAGAGAGTGGTAAAGGGAAGAGTCGCTGGTCAGATGAAATAATCGACCCAATTTTGCATTTCTATTCTCATTTTTGTCAAAGATTATGCATTTCAGCTAGAATTCTCTTCTGATGCCTGTGGAATCTCTGTGATACTTGCCAAACTCAGTCATTTTTGCCAATTGATCGCCAGTGAATACTGGACCATCAACACAGACCAGCTCGCCACTTGGATCCATGGCACAAGTTCCGCAAATGCCGCAGCCACACTTCATGTATCTTTCAAGTGATGCCCGAAATCCCACATTCTTCTCTTTTGCTAGATTGAACAGTCTTGCCATCATAGGCTCAGGACCACAGGTGTAGATTAGATCAACTTGATTTTCTGCAATATACTCCTCAGCAGCTCCAGTTGCAAGTCCCTTGAAACCCACTGATCCATCATTAGTAGCAACCCTCAGCTCGAATCGATCACTAGTGATTCTCCCAAATTCATCTACGAATACCAGTTCATTTGCAGACTTGGCTGCAGCTATAAGCGTAACATCAGACCCGTATTTAAGCAAGTCATGCACAAGAGGCCGCAGGGGGGCGATTCCAATGCCGCCTCCAACAACAAGTGCCCTCTTTGATGTTAAATCGAAGCTCGTACCAAATGGACCACGAACCCCAATTAAATCTCCCTTTTTCAGACCAGCCATCGATTCTGTCGCTTCTCCAATTGGAAGAACGGTAATACTCATGCTAGGTTTCATCCATAAAGAAATGCTCATAGGAATCTCGTCTATGCCGGGAACCCACACCATAAGGAACTGACCTGCTTGGACGTTTAGTTCAGGACGAGGGACGTCGAAGAAGATGGTGCGAACCTTAGAGTTCTCTTTTTCAATTCTGGTAATCTCAACCGACCTCGGCTGTCCCAGCAAATCTTCTGTCTTCAATGCTAGATTTCCCCCGCAAGTCCCACAATGTCAGACACATTTGAGAATCCTTCCTTCTCTAGATACAGTTCAACACCCTGCTTGATATCATTGAATACAGTCATCCCACTAAGAAGCGCAGTACCTATCTGAATCGCACTTGCCCCTGCCAAATGCATCTCTACCGCATCTTCCCATGATGCTACTCCACCTACGCCGATAATCGGTATGATGAGATTCTGTTTGAGTTCATAGACAACACGTACTGCAATGGGGAAGATTGGCGGTCCTGAAAGCCCCCCCACTCTATTGCCAAGCACAGGCCGTCTTTGATGGATGTCTATCTTCATCCCACGTACAGTATTAATTGCGACAATGGCATCAGCGCCTGCTCTCTCTGCAGATTGTCCAACCGATACAATATCCGATGCATTTGGAGTGATTTTTGCGAAAACTGGGCAACTAACAACGTCCTTTACGGCTTTTACGTAATCATACGTAAGCTTCGGACTATGAGCAATTTGGCTGATTTCTGCGTGCGGACATGACAGGTTGAGCTCGATTGCTTCGGGCTTCATGTCTGCACCCTTGCCTGCAACCTCTACAATCTCTTCAACCGATGAGCCAAAGACACTCAAAACAACTGGCACTTCTGACTGGTTGAGAATCCTCATCTCTTCAGCGAAGTTGTCAATGCCCGGGTTGGTAAGACCCACCGCATTGAGCAGACCTCCATGAGAAACAGCAAGTATCGGTCCCGGATGCCCTTTTCTAGCAGCTCTGCCAATGGATTTTGTGACTACAGCGTCTGCACCTGACTCCTTGACACGTCGCATTATTGAGCTGGTCACACCTAGAATACCCGATGCCAGCCAATAACCACTAATTCTCAATTGCACACCTTGTAATGCAAAATCAGGACATTCAGTAATAAGGACAATGGCTACAATCTACCAGTTGTTCAACAGTCAAACTTATCCGCCAAGCGAGCAGATTGGGCAAGCAGCCCTATGGAGGAAAAGCGTTGCCAGTTCACCTTGTGTTCACATGCTTTGGTGCATTCTTCTTGGATGAAAGCAGTAAGATTATTGCAGAGCACTTGATATATCCAAGTGTAGAACTGGCTGCAATTGAAACCCACGCAATAGCAGAGGGTGAATCAACTGATTGGCTAGGTGATGTGGCCAAAGAAATTGGCTCATTGAATGCTGATGTGCTTATTGTGGAAGACGCATCACTGAACAAGGCCATATCAAGACTTACTGACGTCCAGGTCACCACGGACAGCATCTCTAATGTTATCAAGTGGTTCAGAAATAGCCTCGATGCCTCCCTCTTGGAAACCGGCAAAGTAGAATCAGCAAATCGGGTTCGCTCTTTTAGACGTGATGTCGCAATCCAAGTTGCTCGACAAGCAATCATTTCGGCCAGTGAAGAGAAAGATCTCATCATTAAACATGCAATAGACGCAATTGGCGAAACAGACAAGTCAATCAATGTACTTGCAATGAGACTTCGTGAGTGGTATTCGCTTCATCACCCATCCCTAGACAAGCTCGTTGAGAATCACGAAATCTATGCTAACATTGTAAAGGCCTGCGGCAGTAGAAAGACACTGACACTAGAATGCTTAGAAACTACTGGTCTTTCAAAGGAGCAAGCACAGCTAATAATTGAGCAGTTGAAAAAGGATCTTGGCGCTCCATTTGAGGAGAAGGATCTGGTTGCTGCTCGCAGTCTAGCATCAAGCATCCTCAACCTATACCAATTCCGGCGCGAGCTTGAGGGATACGTGACTGAGATGATGCAGTTAGTCGCACCCAATGTCACAAGCTTAGTAGGCGCCTTAGTGGGAGCGCGGCTTCTAAGCCTTGCAGGATCTCTTGAAGAACTTGCGCGCAAACCGTCTAGTACCGTCCAGATATTCGGAGCTGAGAAGGCCCTATTTAGAAGTCTGAAAACTGGGGCAGACCCTCCAAAGCATGGAATAATCTATCAAGTTGCTGAGGTGCATTCAGCACCATATTGGCAGCGCGGGAAAATCGCAAGAGCTCTTGCAGGGAGGCTATCCATTGCAGCACGCATTGATGCTTATACAAAGAGGGATGTTGGCGAGAGTCTAAGGAAGAAATTCCTAGAGCGCGTTGAGGAAATCAAGAAACAGCACCCAGAAGCGCCCCCTCCAAAACCGCCCACAAAGGCATCTAAACCTCCTAAGCGAAAGAAGGGTCAGAGAAGACAGGGAGGACACAAGAGAAAGGAAGGAGGCGGTAAATGATGTCCAGCGTTGAAAAACATAGATTTCCAGGCGTATTCAAGGTGTCCGATAGGGGCAGGGCTTCAATTGGCACACGTTCTCTTGTTGCAGGACAGAGCGTGTACGGAGAGAAGATAATCACAACAGAAGATGGTGAATATCGCTTGTGGACTCCACGACGTTCAAAACTTGGAGCAGCGATACAGAAAGGACTAACTCAGATGCCCATTCAACCAGGTTCACGAGTTCTCTATCTGGGTGCAGCATCAGGTACTACAGTCAGCCATTGTTCCGACATTGTTGGTTCTGAAGGTGTAATCTATTCTGTTGAATTCTCTGCAAGAACAGCTAGGGGTCTAGTTCAACTCGCCCAAACAAGGAACAATATAGTTCCAATTGTTGATGATGCAAGGTATCCTGCAAGATATGCTCCCCTTGTCGGGAGTCCAATTGATGTCGTCTATCAGGATTTGGCTCAACCCGACCAAGCAAGAATTCTCTTTGATAACATCCGAAGATTCTGTTCATTTGGAGCATGGGCTATGATTGCAATCAAAGCTCGGAGCATCGACTCAACATCATCAGTCGATGATATTTTCAGTCAGGAAATCGCATCACTGGATGAATATGGCCTAGAAGTTGTTGAAAACATTGACCTTTCACCACTCGAGAAAGATCATCGCTTTGTAGTCTGCCGAGTCACGGAGGGCATTGATTGAGTTCCCCAATTGACAGAATCCTTGAGCATGAGATTGATTCTATCAATGATCATATGCCAGTTTCAAGACAGTCATTGAAGACTCTCCTTGAGTCCGATTCACCCAGGTATCAGACTAGAGGAGGAGAAGAGTCTATTATCAAAAAGGAGGAAATCTTGGAGATTTCAAAGGAAGTACCGTCAAAATTCCATGGAGATATCAAACTACCCATCATAATACTGAGAAGAATGGACTATGGAGCTGGGATATACTCCGCTGCAGGAGGAAAACCGGAGTTGTTTTTGATACATCGTTTACTAGGATATGTTGACCTAGGATGGGACCAACTAGCGTCTTGGAAACCCGTTGAAAAGCTCATGAGACCTCAAGTCCAAACCTTGCGACGCAAACTACCCTCTTCTACTTGTATTGGATTTGTGACACCTGTTGGAGAAGATTGACGTAAATAGGGATCAAACTTAGCGAAAACCGCCACGTTTCCGTTCAGCAATGTCTAAAAACCTTGAAGCACAGTTGAGCTTTGGGTCATACTAGTGACAAGGAATCGAACTCAGCTAATCCAAGAGGTCACGCGTCACCTAGAGGAGGCTGGGTTTGATGTTTCATCACAGTGTGACGTTAGGCCAAGCTGTTTTGATATGGCTGCGCGAAAAGGAGAGCAACTTTTCCTAATCAAGGCATTAGCCAATATTGATGCATTTACACGAGAAGATGCTTTAGCCATGCAGCTTGTCGCTCGCTTCTTCAATGCAGTTCCTCTCGTCGTAGGCAAGAAGACAAGGAGAGGCGCTCTCGACAAGAATGTTGTTTACAAGCGCTATGGTGTGTCGACGATTGCTCCTCCGAGCTTCCAAAGCATGATCATTGAGGATGAGATGCCTAGGGAATTCATTCAACGCGGAGGTCGCTTTGTATCAATAGATGGTGCGAAGCTAAAGGAAGTCAGACTTTCACGACGTATGAGCCAAGAAGAACTTGCTGACTGCATCCAAGTTTCTGCCAGAGCCGTTCTAGCGTATGAGCGTGATGAAATGGATGTCAGCTCGGAAGTGGCAGATAGGTTAGAGAAGGTGCTTGAAACCGATTTGATCATACCTGTCGATATTCTGAGCCAGCCAGCCATTAGAAGGGACATTCCCTCCGCCGAGCAACCAGTTGATATGCCCAATCTTGAAAGGCGTGTGAACGAATTCTTTGAAAAACTCGGAATGAGAGTACTATGGACTGACCGTGCCCCCTTCCACGTGGCCGCTAAGGAAGATGAATCCCCCCTCATGTCTGGTGTGGGCTCTCTCCGGAGTTCTTCCTTGCAGAAACGGGTTGAGATTCTCAAGAGCGTTGCGAAAGTTGCAGAATCTGACGCCGTAATCATTGTGGAGGAGGGTACAGCCGAAGAATCTGTTTCACACTTGCCAGTAATTCGGCAGCTTGAGCTAGACGAGATTGATAAACCTAGGGACCTTCGGAAAATAATCGAAGAACGTTCAGAGCAGTAGGCTAGGTCCCATTCAAAGTGGCTTGAACTGAATCATTCTCTTCGATAATTCGCTTTACAGAGTCCCAAGATTTTCTGACAAAACTTGGCAATTCTTCACCACTTCTCACAAGATTTCGCACGAAATCTACTGTTTTTGGATCATTGGGATATCCAGAGCCCAGGTCCCCGTGTTCCATTATTAGCCGAGAAATGGCCTCATCACGTTCCACCTTAGCAATTATCGATGCTGCAGACACAACCTCGTATTTTGAGTCTGCCTTATGTTCGGAAACTATTCTGCAGCCGGCCGCTGATAATCCGCTTCGTTCACCAATTTCCTTTCCAAATCGCTCAGCCAACACATCGGCGGCGTCAAGGTATAGTTCCCTAGGTTGCAGTTCTTCGGCCACTGATACAAATGCTCGAACCTCAATCTCATTCAATGTGACGCCGCGTCCTCGAAGCTGATCAATCTCAGAAGCAGGAATCGCTCTCAGTGCAACTTTGCGCGAAATATCCCTAATTGGCCCGGCCAATGCCCTACGATTCTTGGCCGTTAGAAGCTTGGAATCTCTAGCTCCCAATTCATTGAGTTTGGGAATATCTTCCAACTTGAAGAGAATGCCACAGACTATCATGGGCCCGATCATTGGACCACGACCCGCTTCATCAATTCCTGCAATGCCTTCAAGCGGCCTGCTCTTGGAACTCATACTGAAATCACCATTCCAGATTTTGGCTTCAGGAAGAAAGGTGGTGGGGACGCTGGGATTCGAACCCAGGATCGACGAGTTTCGCCCCGACGACGGTCAGATGACCCCTTCGTTTCAGACGCGTATTGCGTCCAGATCTGGAGCCCGTCGCCATACCGGGCTAGGCCACGTCCCCTTTGCACATAATGGGCTTGAGGTCGAGCGTATGGTACAGATAATAACCTTTCGTCTTTTTCTTCGTATCGAAGCCTCGGACTCCCCAGCTCTCCATATATTCTTAGATTTCTCAGCATCAATAATTGCTTCTATAGCAACCACTTTTTAGTCCAAATACATGGAAAAACCAGTACTACGGAGGACGAACACGAGATGAAGAAGGCCGCTGTCCACCTCACAATTTTCTTGTTGGCAATACAATTGCTTTCAGGAATAGCCATTGAGGGGGCTGCTGCAGTGGGTTATTCCGGAGGTGGCGATTTTACTCCTTCCTACGCTAGTGATAGAGTCGACTACTTTGGATATAGACTCTCATTCAGATTATCAGATGGTGTTGAGGTCTTTTCAGTTCGAGGTTCATTTTGGCTGCAATTCAGTTATCCTACAGACCCCACGACAGAACAGCCGAAGCGCAGACATACTATGTATATCAATCTCGGTTTCTATTATGGCAAGACCCCACTTGGACGAAGTGTGGTAAGAACGATTTCGGCTGAAATGGCTGCCTTCTTCCCCAAATGGATTGACAGTGCAGGATATCCTCACGATCTATACCAAGATACTTCCATGTTCATGATTGACAATCTCATCCCTGATGGCGCACGTGTGTTCACGGGAATGAGAATTGATGAGCATTCGTTGTCAAGGTATATGCCCTGTTTCGGAGGCACCTTCGTATTCTCTGAACTGAAGTTTGTAATGGATGATGGCTCAGAGATCGATATAGGTACTATTGAGATTGAGTTGGTTAAATACAGTAACGAGCTTGACCCACGTGCAGAACTTATTTCAGCTCCTGCAACCGTGACGTACACCTCTGATGCTGATATACTCACTGCCGTGGCTGAAGGCACAGGCCCGATTATTTACGCTATCGACTCTGCTTTTGCTGCAATTCTATGGATAATTGGTGGGACCCTTGTTATACTGGGCTATCTTCACATAAAGGGCCGAGTTAATCTCCCACTCAACCGGCTAAGAAAAGGAATTCAGAAGGAACCGAACTCAACAGATTTCAGGTGTTAACCTCACCCAACTTCAACTGAGTGGTTCTTTGAACCTACCTCCCCAGCACGCAAAATAAAGTCCCCTTGAAATCAGGCCTTTCATTCGCTTCTATTTCCTAGTTTTGTACAATCTAGATGACCCAAATTGACGCGAAAAGGCATTGGGACCTCACGTTCCCAGATTGATAGAAATAGTTTGAAGGTGAGTGAATCAATGACACATACCCCTCGAATTCCAGTTAGACCTGAGCCTTGGTAATTTCCATCTCAAGGCTACCAATCAGTACCAAAGCTTGTTCCTATTCCCAAGCCGCCACAGAATTCAGTACTCCGTCGACTTCATAATGTTAATTCCGCAATCCAAATGTGCAGCTTGTGTAGATATCAGACTAGCTGATTCGTGAGGAGTACACATTTTGAGAACCTGGAGCGGCAAGAACAGAATGCTAGTACGAACATCTTCAGGTGAGATTGCATTTCTTGAATTTCGAGAACATGGACCGTTGCTAGTTTCTGAGTCAGGTGATGCTTCAAGTATGGGCAAAAACCCTGTAAGTGTTGCACATTCTCTTATTGTAGGAAGATCCGGAAAGACCCAAGTCAAATCGTTGAATCAAGAAGTCCAAGTTCTTGTCACCCCTTTATTGATGACCAAGAAGCCATATGCATCTGGGATGGGACAAATTCCCGATCCCTCCTATCCAGAATCATCTCATGGATGGTATGGACGGATGGTTGGCGGCGAAGCCGAGTTTCTATATACTGTCCAGGACATTCTTGGAGATTCCCGCTACTGGCTTACTATATCTGATATGAGATCAGGTGTAATACATGAATCACATCCAATCCGTCAATACGAACTTGGTGCCCTCAGTCTCTTGGAAGACTGGGAATCTGATAATGCCAGATACTCTGCCCTGGAGTCAGAAACGAGGGAAAAATCCAGAGGCTCCGCATTGGCAATATTGGAGGAAGATACAGCTTCATGGTCCCAGATTTCGAAATTGGTCACAGATGTTTCAATCCCCAATCTTCGTCTCGGTGAAACCATGAGGGATACCATCGAACAGCTTGTACCCTACTCTTTCCCCCCAGAAACAAGAGAGGAATTGATGGCTTTCCTAGCCTGGACTACTCGACCCACAATACCAAAGGATGATCCTGTCGACTTCTTTGAGCAACTTAAGGCGACTCCCATGTTGAGAGGTCTCCTTATGGGCCATCTACAATGCATAATTGACGGTATTGATACGCCGCCTTATGTACGTCTAATGATGATGGCTGACAAAGGATTACTTGGTCAGCCAAAGAAGCCACCCCCTGATTATGAAGAGAAGGCAAAGTGGTTCATTTTTTGGTATAAATTGGATGAATTATTCCCCGATTGGCGTGGAAAAGCAACGAAATTCTCATCCGAGCTCCAAAAATCAGGCAGAATTGCCATGGGACTACCTATTGGTCGGTCAGCAGCAAAAAAATCACGCAAAGCTTGGGAAGACCGATTCGCAATGATGGTCTCTGGTCTTTTTCTGAGGGCAAATGTCCATGTACGTGCCATTGGACTCCGAAGACTAGCCTACATTGGAGCAGCTCATAGATGGCCTCACAACCATATTGCGTGGGCTACCCGATTAGGAGGAACATTCGAGCAACCACAACATCTTCAGATTATGATTATGCCGCCAACTGCAACTGAGCGCGTTAGGAGAATTCGACCTAACGTGATTGATATTGACTGGTCTGCCGTGGTCACAAATCTAGACCTCTTCAATGAAACCACAAACCTATGGGAGAGTACTATGCAGGATATACTGGATTCTGTTTCTGGTGAGGTCACAATGAGAAAGCTTGGAAAGCACCAAGGCAAATGGAAGGGAAAAGGATCTCGCATTCTTGCACGTGATGAAGCGAAAGTTCTTGACATTGCCTCAGGAGGTTTCTATCTCTCTGAGGTAGAACGCCAGGAGCACTTTGACTACTGGGGTTTTACAAAGGAAAAAGCACGTTCCGTATTGAGCAAGCTGGCGAAGGAGGGCATTATACAGGTTTCCTACTTCATCTGGGAGGTTAACCTAGGGTCTCTTCTTACTTTCGCACAAGGGGCATCAGGAAACATCTACTCGCTAACCGATGCATTTCTCAGGAATACACCTTCATCGCTAGCAATGCTTGGAAAGGATGGCAAGGATGCAATATTCCTGTCTAGGCTGCCAGAGGAACAGATGCATGAACTCATGTCAACACTTCCTCAGGCAGCGCTTGATAATGACATGTTGGTACGATGCTGGCGACCTAGGTCCTATCGTAGCTATATGAGTAATCTGTACCAGCGGCTTCTGAAACCAGATGGAATCTGGGATGATGATGTCCATGCGCTTCTATCACAAGCACGATCTGCAAGGAAGACCGTTGAAGAGCAAGTGTGAAGCAAGCCTATTCCATTTCTTCAACATACGCTACCGCATCTATCTCTATCAGACACCCATAATGCAAGGTTGTCGAAGGTACGACTGTGCGTGCCGGCTTGTGGTTCCCAAAGAACTCAGCATATATCTCATTCACCTTGCCCCACATTGATATCTCAGGTATATACGCTGTTGTTCTCAGAACTTTGTCCCTTGAGCTACCTGCAGCATCAAGAACATCAGATAGGTTCTGCAATGCAGCTCTTGCCTGTTCTTCAATGGCTCCTCCTACAGGAGTTCCCTTCTGAGGGTCCATCGGAAGCTGCCCTGAAACATAGACTATGCCCTTGTGGACAACAGCCGATGAATAGTGAGCCTTGCTCTTCTTCTTTGCTTCGCTATCAACATCTACCATACGCATCTCATTCACTCCTAGGGTGTTGAATGGTCACCATTATGTTCGTGTTGCTTCTGCTGCCTGTTTCGCTACGCCATGCGGAGGTTTCACATTATCCGGAATAGGCGATTTGTACCTCCGACCATGCAATCGTTTCTTGAACTCATCTTTCATTCCTTGCAGCAGTTCTGGCCTCATGAGAAGATCCAAAACAGAACCTGCAATTGTCTTTCCTGCGAACAACATGGCCTTGTGACCAATACTCATTCCGCATACTGCGACAGTCTGCCATGAGTGTCCCGGGTCTCCAAGGAGCCCTGTAGATGTTGTGAATTCCATTGTGGGTGTGACCCAACTTACATCTCCCACATCTGTTGACCCCGCCCAGACTATTCCTTCGTCCCATGGATCAGGTATCGTTTCGTCTATGAGAACATCAACGAATTCTTCCCAATTCGGACGCTTCGTCATCCGCAGCAACTCGATTTTTGCCTCCTTGGTGATTGATTTGTTCATTTCCTTGAGAAAACCCATTTCCTCCTTCGAATATTTAGGAACACCAATTGTTCTCATGTTGCCGATGACGATTTCACTCAGGCTTTTGCTTGGAATCACATTGGAACATCCTTCAACTACATGCGCTTCATGAGTTGTACGGGCCATCAAATCTGCTCCCTTGGCAATGTTAAGAATCCATGTAATCATCTCATCCACTTGGCTCATCTCTGGTGCTCTGATATAGTACCAGCTTCTGGCATAGTCTGGAACAATGTTGGGCTGCATACCGCCTTTCTCTATCACATAGTGGATTCTTGCCTCCTGGAGAACATGCTCTCGCATGTAGTTGACCCCTACATTCATGAGTTCCAATGCATCAAGAGCACTTCGACCATGTTCAGGCGTGAATGCTGCATGTGATGTGACACCATGAAAATGAAACTTGGCTGACTTCACAGCCAGCGAGCTTCCAATGCCTGCGGTGTTTGTACTACCTGCATGATGACTGATAGCTGCGTCCACCCCGTCAAAATATCCATCTCGAACCATGAACACCTTTCCACTGAAGGTCTCTTCTGCAGGACATCCGAAGAACTTGATAGTGCCTCCAATATTGTGCTTCTCCATAGCCATCTTAGCCCCAATTGCTCCGGCTAGTCCCGACACGCCATGGATATTGTGACCGCAGCCATGTCCAGGCGCCCCCTCCTCTAGTGGTTCTTGATGGGCGACGGCTTTCTGCGATAGTCCAGGAAGTGCATCATATTCTCCATTAATGGCAATAATTGGCGAACCCGAGCCATATGTGGCTACAAATGCCGTTGGCATGTCAGCTATGCCACGTTCAACTGTGAATCCATACTCCTCCAGTGTTTTTGCAAGCAATTCAGAGGATTTGAATTCCATAAGCCCAAGCTCTGCATACCCCCAGACCTTGTCGCTCACCTCTATAATCTGCGACGCATTGTTTGCAATCCAGTCCCACGCAATCTCTTTAGCCATGTGATATTCCTCTGTTGGCACTCCTACATGCCTTCTCTTATTTTAGCTGGATTGCGTTTTTCTGGTGCGGAAACCGGTAGTTCGTCTAGCATTGAACCTAAGGCAATCTTTAAAAACTGACAAAGACGAATCAGGTCCGATGGCGGCCATAGGTCCGGGAGCGACATCCGATCCCGTTCCGATCTCGGCAATTAATCCCCGGGCCGTTGCAGGAGATGTGCGCTGCGCGAGCGCGTGACAGGCCTGCAAGCTGCCACTATTTTCCTTTCTTCTCAGTCAATTTCAGCTATCGCCACTCAAACTCATTTCGAATAGGTCCGGGCGTCAATAGCTGTCCATCAGCTTTTTGAATTCAGGGCTATCCTTGAACTTCTTGAAAACAGTATCAGCTCTTGCAATAGCCTTGTAGTTTCTATCAAGTGTAAACAACCACTCAAGAGCACTTAGAGCCTCCTTCACTCGTCCTAGTTCTGCTAGAGAACACGCTCTGTAATAAGCCGCCTTTGTATTTCTGGAGTCAATTCTGAAACACTTCTCAAGTTTATCGATAGCGTCATCGTATCTTTCAGCCTTGTATAGCATTTCTCCGTAATAATACCACACTCTCGCATCATCTGACGCAATCTCTGTAGCCTTTTCGAGTCTACTGAACCCCTCCTCCTCCCTTCCTAGATTAAGAAGGCTAGCACCAAGTGCAAGTTGTGCCATGAGCTTGTTCGGATCAAGTTGTACAAGGCGCTCATAGACGCTTACAGCCTCCTCTGTTCTTCCCAGTTGAGTAAGACAATAAGCCTTGTTCTCCAAAACAGCAGGTTCTATTTTTCTTGTGCCTAAGACTTCACCCACTTTGTCCAATTCAGGTG
>JBHLND010000029.1:0-15995 GCA_048937485.1 Promethearchaeota archaeon | reverse complement strand
CCAAAGCCCTAGACGCGTCAATGTCGAGAGTAGATGACTACTCCGCCTATATTGTATCAGCAGGGAATGAAGTCCGTCTTACTACTTCGTTCATGTACGATCGAAAGGAAAAAAGATGGAAGTGGAACAAGGGTGATTTCCTTGATGCACGCACCTATGAGATTGTTAGGCGTGAGTGTAGCGATGGGCCTATTCCAGTGGATTTGGTGTAGATTCTAGCAACACAACTCATATCTTGTTTCAACACGCACGCCTTGATGCCGGTGGCAACATCAAGTGATCGAGGTTATTCTTCTTGGTACAGGTGGTAGCATTCCTACAGAAGGAAGAAACCATCCTGCAATTGCACTAAGATTCGAAGGATGGACCCTGCTCTTCGATTGTGGAGAGGACTGTCAGCGCCAGTTTGAAAAGGCAGGACTTGGGTTGAATAAGAGGATGGCCATTTTCATCACTCACAACCATGCAGACCACCTACTTGGCCTTGGAGGTTTGCTTCTAAGGTTCTCACTCCTAGGCCGAATAAGACCTCTGGATATCTTCGGACCTGCTGAGCTAATTGACTATGTCAAAATGAACCAGGAAACCATCAATTTGGGAACTACCTTCAAAACTACTGTATACGGAATCAAAGAGAGCAGTGAAATATTCAAAGCTGAGAACCTTCATGTACGAGCTTTTCAAGTTGATCATCGTGGATTTGCCTTAGGCTATGAAACAACCTACAAGAGACCTACTGGTGTATTTCTTCCTGAGGTGGCTGACCGCCTTGGCGTACCAAAAGGTCCGCTTTGGAGCAAACTGGCCTCAGGGACCACTGTCGAATTGCCCAATGGCACAACAATTCACCCCGATGATGTTACCGGCCCTCAGCCAAGGTCACTGAAGATTGTATACTCAGGCGATACTCGTCCTTGTGATAGTCTTCGTGATGCAGCAAGGAGCGCTGATGTTCTAATCTGTGAAGCCATGTATACACAGGAACACTCCGAGTTAGCTGATGAGAGAGGTCACATGACAGCTGCATCAGCAGCTAATCTTGCCAAGGAGTGCGACGTAGGTCTGCTTGTTCTAACACATTACAGTCCCAGATATGAAAGTGGGCAGCAAATTTACGAAGAGGCAAAAGATATCTTCCCAAATTCCATACTTGGCAAGGACCTCCTCAGGATACGCATCACTCTTGATGGAACCACCACTGTTTTGCCGTTACCAAGCTAGTTCTAATCTCATTTCGAAACATTCCCTGATTATCATTGAGGGTTTCTTGCTATCACAACATCAATAAATCATGCCAGCGTTTCGAAGCTGGGTTGAGTAAATGTCACAACTTGATACCGCCAAGGTTTGCCTGATCACAACAGGCGGAACAATTTCCAGTATCTACGATTCAACCACGCATTCCCTTAGACCGGGTCTATCAGTAGATGAACTTCTGGGGAGTCTACCCAAGAGCATGGGCGAAATTGAGGTTGTTCAAAGAGAATTGTTCCAACTAGATTCCTCCAATGCCCAGCCACACCATTGGCAGGAGATTGCCAGCGCTGTTAAAGAAGCAAATGACGAGATTCCAGATCTTCAAGGCTTCGTAATCACTCATGGGACTGATACTATGACTTATTCAGCTGCGGCCATCAGTTTCATGATTCGCGATTTGGGAATACCTATTGTATTTACAGGGTCCCAGATTCCTGCTACTGTTCCATGGAGTGATGGTCCACGTAATATCTTGGACGCGCTCAGAGTTGCCGCTTTTGGAGATGTTGGCGAGACTTGTATTGTCTTCAACGGTGAAATACATAGAGCCACGCGCGCAAAGAAATTGAGAGTGAACTCATATGATGCCTTTGATTCAATGGATCCAATACCTCTAGGCGTCTTAGCTAGAGATATTGTGTTGTATGAAAACCGTAAGAAGCGGCACAATTTAGTCCCGCGATTTGACACGAGAATTGATGATAGAGTCTTTTTGCTTAAGGTATTTCCAGGTCTTCCTCCGCAGACACTTTTGAAAATAGCCGACATGGGTTATCACGGAATCGTCATCGAGGGATTTGGATCCGGGAATATCCCAACAGAGGAGAACTCCCTGACCGGTGCAATCCAGCAGGTTGTGAGTCAAGGCAGTTTTGTGGTGATAAGCTCCCAATGTGCTTTTGGACAAGCTGATCTGACAATCTATGATGTTGGAAGAGCAGCTGCTGAGGTTGGTGCCATAAGTGCCTATGATATGACATCTGAAGCCGCGCTTGTCAAACTTGCTTGGATTCTTGGGCACACACATGATAGGGAACGTGTTGCGTCCATGATGGCTGAGGATATGGTAGGTGAATTATCCCCATTTAGCGGTGCTGGAATTCGAGGTACTTAAACAGCCAGATTAGAAATACAGGTGTCAGCGTCATCCTTAAAACTCAAGCACTCAACGAATTGATTGCTATGCCCAGGTAGCCAAGCCCGGTTCACGGCGACAGCCTGGAACCAACAGCTGTTCAGTCAGTTGACTCTCAGATAGCTGTTCTCCAATAGGAGGCATGAGTTCAAATCTCATCCTGGGCGCCATTAAGATTGACTCAAAACAAAGGTTTCTTATCAAACAGGATATAATACCACCAATTGGTTAGGATCATGACTGTCGCAGAAATCATGCTACAGTTTGGAAAGTTTTGGATGGAAAGGGATGCTCGCCGAACGGATCTCAAGGATAAGAAAGAAGATTACTTCATTGAAACGCTACTTGATGACCTAGAGGCAATATCGCAAGCAATAGCAGCGCTTGACAACATCTTCATACAGCTAATCAAGGATTTCCTATATCTCCAATACGATGATAAGGGTGTCATGAAGGTTCTTGAACAAACAAATGACTATCTTGTGAGAAGAGAGATTCTTCCCAAACTGAAGGAGCTAAAAGGGACACTTGATACTCTCCATTCCAAACCACCCAAAAAGGTTCGAAAGCTGCTCGGCAAGGAGTTCTTCTCAAATCTGGAGCAGCTCAACGCCAAGCTCTCAAAATACCTCGATATCCTCGGTGATGATAAAGTAGTTACTGGTCAGGGTCGAGAAGTGTTAGAACGACTTACCTATCTGGTCGCCCAATATGGGCTATCGCAAGATGTATTCAACATAGCACAAGAAACTCTTCTTGAGCATGACTTCGGTCTATCAAATGAAATTCATGTACTTCTAGGCAATCTACGTTTTCATGTAAGAACTGCAAAGTTGTAGATATCTCCAGAAGACAATAATGTACCTAGAGCCCTACTGTCAGCTGAATATCTGTCCACTATACAGAGGTCCAGGAGTGAGATGAACAGACTCTGCTGGAGAAAGAGGGTATAACTCAGGCTAACTTGGGATCATCTATCAAGCATAATGCCAGCTCCTCTCTTCGTATTCTCTTACTTAGTATCGTTGTTTATTGGGTTCTTCTGGATTCATCGATTAGTCAAGCGACTCAGAGAGAAGGAGCAATGGAACATGAAGTGTTGCTACTTGAATCAATACAAACCCAAGATATCTCTCTTGAGTGATTGAGGTATGCCCATTCGTTGAACTACATGCTTATTACAGACCCTCACGCGACCTCCATTATGAGCAGGATTCTGATACTGAATGGGAGCGCGAGAGCAAGGGGCAATACTCGTTATCTGATCGACCAGGTGAATGAGGTGCTGGGAAAGAGAGGAATGGAGTCAAAGACGCTCCATCTTCATGAACTCAATATCAAACACTGTCGTGGATGCTTCTGGTGTTATGACGGTTTTCCGCTGCGCTGTGTTCAGGAAGACGATGATATGAACAAGATTTATCCAGTGATTATCGAAGCTGACACCATTCTTTTTGGTACTCCCATTTACTGGTTCAACTACTCTGGTCTGCTGAAGCTATTCATCGACCGGCTAGTGGCATTACATGTCAAGGGCGGTCACAAACTAGACGGGAAACGATTTGCAGCAATCTTTGTCTATGGAGATACTAATGTTGAGGACTCAGGTGTTCAACATGCCATAGATTCCATCAACCATCTGATACGCTACATGAAAGGCAAAACCATAGGAATCGCACATGGAACTGCAAACGACATTGGGGATGCTGAGAAAAATGCAAAGCTTGTTGCTGAGGTTCGCGATCTAGCTGCAAAGATTTGTGATGGCGTTTAGTTGTTGGATACTCATGCTATCATACCTCTCAACATTGTACTTGAATAGTAGTTACAGCTAGCCAAAGCCGGTTATTGACTAGAAAGATTATCACTCTAGGGTACAATGACCAAAAATAGTATATACTAAGGTCCCATTAGCATGTACATCTCATCAACATGAGAGACCTCAGTTAACATCAGGCTCTGCTGCTTGTTGTTGGTTTCTTGACCATGTAGAACAAGCTCAGAGTTGCTCTGATGATAGGAGGCATGAAAGCATGAGAGAACACATTAGTGTAAAGGGAGCTAGGACTAACAACCTAAGAAATATTGACGTGAATATCCCCCGCGATAAGTTAACCGTCTTGACTGGTGTATCAGGGGCTGGCAAGACTTCGCTCGCTTTTGATGTTATTTTTGGTGAGGCACAACGGAAGTTCTTCGAATCGATGTCAGCAACTTCTCTAACAATGCTACCAATGCTTGAGAGAGCAGACGTAGACTCTATCCTAGGACTGTCTCCGGTTATTGCAATCAAGCAGAAGACTGGGACTGTCAACCCGCGGTCCACTGTTGGAACTATGACAGATATCTCAAGCTACTTGAGAATCCTCTTCTCTGTCTTAGGTCAAGCTCAATGTCCATACTGCAACAAGAAAATCCGAACAGTCACCGCAAACCAAGCTGTTGATCATCTCATGACATTGCCAGAGGGAACAAGTGTGGAGATACTTGCCCCTGTGAACAAAATCTATGATGAAGACTATCCTTTCCTGCTCAAGGACATTCAACAGAAAGGGTACACACAAATCAAGATAGATGATACTCCTTACAGCATCGATGATCGGATTGAGCTTGATGAAGAAAAGGAGCACTACATAGAAGTCTTAATTGAGCGTATCATCGTCAAGAGAAACCTGTATCATCAATTCGCAATATCAATTGAGAGTGCTAGGAACGTAGGAAGAGGTTTCATCAGACTCGAACTAGACGAGGCGACTCAACCTGAAATCAGTGAGAAGTTCCACAAGAGCTTTGGTTGTAGGACGCACCATATAATCATGCATAAACTTCACCCCGGTGCATTCTCACCAAATCTTCCTGATCACGCATGCCCCACATGTCTAGGGATGGGGACCCTTCTGAAGGCTGATCCTCGATTGATGATCATAGATCCAAAGAAAACGCTCAAACAGGGTGCCTTGGCATGGTATCCCAAGTACTGGATGTATAGTATTGGCCAACATTTGGGTTTCGACATTGACGCGCCCTTTGAGGAGTTTCCAGAGTATGTGAAGCATCAACTCTTCCATGGAGTTAAGGGAGATTTCGTTCTTCAAGAACCTCCTGACTGGCCCACAAAGTATAGACATCACTCTGTGGGACAAAGGGTCACCTATACGGGCATCTGTAACTCTATAGACAGATACTATAGACGGGATAGAAAGACGGGTGTGCGATATGAGTGGTATCGAAAGATAATGGCAGAGAACATCTGTCCAGACTGTCAAGGAATGAAATTGATTCCACAACGATTGCTCGTCACTGTTGATGGCAAGAACATCACGGAGCTTGGAGAGTATTTCATCCCCGATCTTCTCAACTGTATTGATTCTGTCAAAGTACCGGAAGAAAAGGAAGAGGCAGGGAATCAGGTTATCAGCGAGCTACGGAAACGAATTAAGCTTCTAGTGGACATCGGACTCTACTACCTTCGACTTAACAGAAGAGCAAGAACCCTATCAGCAGGAGAAGAGCAGAGAATCAAACTATCAACACAATTAGGGTCAGAATTAATGGGTATGTTGTACGTGCTGGATGAGCCTTCTATAGGTCTCCACATCCGTGATAGCAACAGAATCATTGACATTCTCAAACGTCTAAGAGACACTGGCAATACGGTCATTGTTATCGAACATGACCTAGATACAATCAGAAATGCAGATGAAATCATCGAGATGGGACCTGGTCCCGGAGTCCATGGAGGCGAGATTGTCGCTCAAGGATCCTATGAGAGTATCCTAGACGATCCCAAATTCCTGACGGGCCACTATCTTACAGGCAGGAAGACGATTCCATACTTAGGACGGTCAAGAGAACCAAACGGCAAAAGGCTGAAGATAATAGGTGCAAGAGAGAACAACCTGAAAGGGATAGATGTGGAGTTTCCTCTAGGCCTCTTCATCTGCGTTACGGGTGTTAGTGGTAGTGGGAAGAGCACATTGATTGAAGATGTGTTGGGCAAAAAGCTGCTACATGATATGCGAGACCCTAGAGTCCTTCCTGGGAAGCACGACCGCTTGGAAGGTGTTGAGAACATTGCAGATGTTAGGATCATTGACCAGTCGTCGTTCCGCAGACTTACAAGATCTATACCTGCGACCTATGTAGGATTCTTCGATAAGATACGACACCTATTCGCGGAAACACCTGTGGCGATAGGGAGGGGCTACAAGGTAGGAATGTTCAGCTACAACTCTACCGAAGGCCGATGTACGGAGTGCAATGGCGAAGGCCTCGTGCGTATCGAATTGCAGTATATGCCAGATATTCAGACGGTCTGCCCCGCTTGCAGGGGCGCTAGGTTCTCAGAAGAGGTCCTCGAGATTCGCTACAAGGGCAAGAACATGGGTGATATACTCAGCATGACGGTTGAGGAGGCTCATGAGTTCTTCAGAGATACTCGTCTGATACGTTACAAGACAAGAATCATGATGGACCTAGGACTTGGTTACATGAAGCTCGGACAGCCCGCACAGACTCTGAGTGGCGGCGAGGCCCAACGCATCAATCTGGCCAAGGAACTTGGAAAACTGAAGAGGCTAAAGGACAACCTCTACATCATGGATGAGCCCACAGTAGGCCTGCACATGGAGGACATTCAGCTGCTTCTGAAGACCATCCACAAGCTTGTCGATGCTGGTAATACTGTAATTGTCATTGAACATCACTTGGATGTCATAAAGTCTGCTGATTACATCATAGATCTTGGCCCTGAGGGTGGAGCTGAGGGTGGTGAGATTATTGTTGAAGGCACTGTGGAGGATGTCATCAGGTGTGAGCAGTCCTACACTGGCAAGTTCCTTCAGAACGTAGTGGGAGCTTCCTAAAACTCAGGAGTTGATGTCTATGGAAGGTCCACAAGCCAAAAAACGGAGCGAGCACACAGGCTATAGTCACACTGAGCGAACGAAACAGATGACTGAATACAAATGGGATGTCCTAGAGAATCCAGTCGCTGCTGTGGCAGTACTAATAATTCTCGACACAAGCTTTGCGCTGATATCTTTGATACTGAGTTGGTTCGTACCAAGCATCTTTGATACTTTAACTGGAATAGCCTTCCGCTTCATTGTCCGAATGACACTCTGGTTTCTTATTGTGCCGTTTGTGTTATACCTGCCAAATGGCAGGGAGTCATTCAGAGATTTCCTACAAAGTATTCGGCTGACCAGTTTTAGTCCAAAGGGCCGTCTTGTACTAATTACTGTAGTTGGGGCTTCATTGAATCTTGGAGGAATTTTCGTAGCTGCACTTCTTTACGGCGGCTGGACACTTGATCTAAGCTTGATTTTTGACCCTAATAACCCATCCATCATATATTCCATTAATCCTGGTCTATGGGAAGAAGTTGGATGGCGGGGTCTGATTCTAACACTGCTCTTGAAGAGATACAGTGTGAAGCAAGCAGTGGTTTTAAATTCAGTTCTCTTTTCACTATCTCACTTGATTAATCTCCTTGCAGGTCAGCCTTTGCTTTTTATGGTTGGACAGCTGATTTTTGTATTCATTGGCAGCCTGTTTCTAGCCCTGTTATTCATTAGGACAGAAAGTCTTGTCCCAAGCATTCTCGTCCATTATGCAGTCGATGCATTCTCTCCATTATTCCTTACTTCGTTGCTTACAGGGCCAGCCATTTTGATTGGAGGCATCTACTTCCTAGTAGGAGCGGCTATTGGAAACATGGCTACAATAGCCTGCCTGCTGTGGATGACAAAAGACCTTGAAGGAGGTGAAGAAACATCTTGAAGAAATCAAACACGGATAGGAGCACTAGGAAGAAGGCAATAGAGAACCTCTACTCAATGCTGCTTAGGGATGATGAACTTGCATTCATCTTCCTAGGGTATAGTGGCATTCTCCTACGTACAAAAGACACTGCAATTGCATTTGACCCCGGGAAAGGCCTTGGGCTTCATGAGATATCCGCCTTAGAGTACCTCGACCTTCTCGTCTTTTCACATAATCACTGGGACCACTATAATCTCGATTTTGCAGTGAAGATATTCACGAAGACAAATGCTCACATCGTGGCAGATTCGATTTCTTATAATGAGCTTGCAGATAAGATTCCACCTGAAAAGCTGACCCTTGGGAACCCTGGCATTTCAGGCAAGATGTATGAATCGGAAGGGCACAAGATTACTGCGTTGCCGGGGATTCATGTCGGTCCTCAGAGTCAGTACCTTGTTCATTCAGGAGAGTATCGGATATTTCACGGCGGTGATTCAGGTTATTGGCGGCATAAGAATCACGTGGCGGATATAGCGTTTGTACCAACTGGTACTGCGACCACTTGTGCACCGGAGGTTGCGTTAGCCATGGTCATGGATTTGAAGCCAAGGACTGTTGTTGCGATCCACGGCAATAGCCAAGATAAGAGAGAGTTCAGAGTCCTCATGTCCAAAGTATGTCCTGACATTGAATTACTCCTGCCAGAGCAGTTCACGCCAATCCGGATGCTTGTGAGGAGGGGTGATGTATGATAGAAAACAACGGAAGACTGAAAGACAAGATTCTGTTAACATTGGATAATAATCCAATTCACGGATATGGTCTTCTAAAGCTCTTGGAAAAAGATGGCCAGACAATCATGATTACAACCCTCTACCGCTGGCTTCATAAGATGGAGTCAGAGGGTCTCGTGGAGAGCGAAACTCATCCAAGCCCTCACGGTCCCCCTAGAAGAGTCTATAGATTAGGGGAAGAAGGTTGCTCAAGACTGCGCGATATTGTAAGAAATGCGATTCAGGTTGTAACTCACACCTACGAGCAATACAACTACTTCAGAATTGGTCAAAAGAGTAAACTACTACCCAAGAACCTTGATGTGTTCAATGGACCAGTTCTCTTCTCAGCATCCCACAAATCAAGCGAGTTCGATTCAGAGGTCCTAGCCGCTCTAGCACGCAGATGTAATAGATCACAACTCTACATACTCGGAACCCGAGTGCCAGTCCCCAGTCAAAAGTCTGGATACAAAAGGGTCAAAGGGGACATAACTGACATCAGGTCTCGGAAACGTCGATACTCGATTGTCTGGCTAAACGGAGTTCCTGAAAATGCTATTCTCCCCCTGGCTATCGCAGAGGTTCATAGAGTGCTAAAAGAAGGCGGAAATCTGTTCATGATATCGCCATTCACGCTGTTCGAAAGGCCCAGGAATCCGTCGTTAGGTACTTATTTGAGTTGCATTTCAGCAGATCTTTCTCCCGACTGTGGGGCGAGAGATGGAAATTTCATATCAAGAATACTCAATGACTTCTTTCCCATCACACATGTTCGTGAAGTATTTCCAGAATTTGTTGTCTTTCAATCTACAAAGAAAGGAGAATTATGATGAATTATGCATCAAATGTGAATACTATTTCCTTCGTTGGCAATAGTATCTTATTTGCGGCAAAAATCCCAGTTTCACAAGAAGCAACTTATTGTGAGATACAGTCCATTCAGCTACTCCTTGATGAGGGTTAGAGCCAGGATAGTCTTTCAATCAGATGCAATGACCGAGTGATGCGAAACGGTGCGCCATGAAAGTGGAGGCTTGCTCAGTGAGATGGCATCCGGTGAACCAACGAACCATGAGTTTCCGAATATAGTAAACGCACTTGATACGATCCTAGACCATTCTCTGGAAGGTTTTGCCATCATAGGAGAGAGGATGACCATTGAGTATCTTAATGAGCGTGTCTGTGAGATCCTGGGTAGAGAACGAAGTGAAGTCCTTGGAAAGCCATTCGACAGATTTGTCTATCTTGATGGTTTCAATCTACTTTGGAAAAGGCATGTAATAGGCAATGATGAAGAATCAACTTCTTCAATTCATGAGGCAAAGTTGCTTCACAGTGACGGCAAAATAGGATATGTTAGAATCTGCACATCTCCTGTGAGGAATGGAGAGAGCAGCATCAAAATACTGGCGCATATCACTGACATTACCAAGGAGAGGATGTTTCAAATAGCTCTAAATCAGCAGGAGGTTTTGTATCAGACTCTGGTAAAGACCATGAATGAAGGCCTAGGGGTCATTGATGACCAGGGAATCTTAGTTCAAGCAAATCCTACTCTTTGTAGAATGCTAGAATACTCTGATGAGGAACTTGTTGGAAAATCAAGATCTGACATCTTTAGTGGAATGACAGAGAATGAGGTCTTCAGAAACACAAAGGAAAGAATCTCTGGCAAATCAGAACGCTATGAGACACGAGTCATCCATAGCTCAGGTCAACACATTCCTGTGATGGTTTCAGCATCTCCTCTGTTCAAGGACACTGGAGAGTATGCTGGCAGTTGTGTTGTGTTCACTGACATGTCCAAGCAAAAGGCTTTGGAGCGACATCTTCAAGTCGCAAGGAATCGAGCTCTGTTGTATCTCGACCTCATGGGGCATGATATCAGAAACCACCTTCAGGAGATACAAGCCTCTGCAGAGCTTCTGCAGTTCAAGGGCATAAATCCATCATTGTCTGGATTTGTCGAAGACATCCTTAATGCAGTGGTGAAGTCCAGTGTGATAATTTCGAACTCGAAAATATTGGAAAATTTGGCAATACTTCCTCTAAGAGAACGTTTCTTGGATGAAGTACTTTGTGAGAGTATGAAGGATGTATCAGTCCTTCTAGATGAGGCAGTGATGAGCCTATCACTTCATGTTACTGATGCACGAATCAAAGCAGATGACTATCTGGAGTTGCTTGTGTCAGATTTGCTAATCAACTCATTTGAAAGCAATACTTCAGAGCCGAAAAGGGTCTGGGTTGACCTTGAGGCTCAAGGCCCATTTTACGTACTGTCAGTCAGTGATAACAGCCCAGGAATACCTGACAGAAATAGACCGGGCCTGTCTGATATTAATTCAAGAACGGCGAGAATTGGTCTTCATCTTGCTCATCATATCGTCAGCAAGTACGACGGTACTATCGAAGTCCATAATAGAGTGAATAACGACTCGACTCAAGGGAAGAGTATCAGGATGGCTTTTCCTAGGCTGGAATAGCAAGAATCCTCTAAGCTCCTACTTGTCTTTTAACGCTCTTCTTAGGCTAGTAGCATCTAGGCGGCGACAGAAGGATGACAACTCATAGGTGTTAGAAAGGATGGAGGTGATGAGAGAACATTGGGGCACAACTATGAGATACCACTACCGTGATGTCTGAAAGATAGATGGACCCATGTGTAGCTGACACGCAATGGAAGAATGCGTGCTCATACTCTCAGTACGAAGTATTGCCATCCGCCTGCCGCCACTTACAACATGATTGATTCATTGATAAGAAACTAGGACCAGGTAGGAATATAGACCATTAGCAAAGCATCGCTTAGTTCTCCAGTGGTTGAATCTTGAGAGAAATGATTCGTATTTCGAAACCTGCACATAGTAGCTTATCTTTCCTCATCCTTTCCTAACGGTAACCTAGAGGAAGGTGCAATTGTGTCTGCTCTACTATTAGGTGTGATCACAGGTCTGTTGAGTTCTGCCATCAATGCGATAGCAACAGTTGGCTATCAATCTCAGATTGAGGGATCCAGCACATTCATTGTAAACTGCATCAAGACTTGGGCGGCCCTGCCAGTGATGCTTGGAGCGGTGGTAATCTTTGGCTCTGCATCTGTATTCTCTGTACCTCTACATGCCCAGGTTTCATTGATTCTCTCAATGTTGATCGGAGCAACAATAGCCGATACATTCTACCTTGCTGGTCAGAAACGGATTGGTGTTTCATATGCTCTTCCCATAGTCGCGATGTTTCCAATATTCACGTATATATTGGCAATAATTCTGCTTGGCGATTCTCCGATTGTTTCAAGGTTCCTAGGCATAGCTATTGCAGTGATTGGTGTTATGTTTCTTTCAAAAGAGCAAGCCAATGTTTCTTATGAGAAGACCGGCTTCCGGACTGTAGATAAGACAGGCCTGCTCCTAGCATTGATAGCCTCCATTCTACTCGCTGGTGGCATATTGCTCATTCAAGTTGGAGTGGAAGGAGTTGATCCTATCACTGCTGCTACCATACGTTTAGGGAGTGGCTCTGCGATCATGGTTCCATTTGGCTTCTTGGCAAAAGCAAAAGGTTATCAAATCCCATCCAGCCGCTCAACCAAGATCATCATTATTTCAGGTGCCCTTGGAATGGGTGTGGCAGCCATTTTCTGGGTAGTTGCAATCAAGTATGCTGGAGCAGTGTTAGTGTCCGTCCTTGGAACAACTAGCCCCCTATTCGCCATTCCAATTTCAGTTGTCATTCTCAAAGAGAGTATTACTCGGAGGGGATTGACTTTCATTGTTGTTATTGTGATCGGTGTTGCAACGGTAATACTTGGTGCATGATTTTACTTTGATTCTGCAACGGTTAAGAATTGGACAATATTATTTGCGCAGACTTGACTATATCCATGATTACATATACCTGATATTGCAGGTTTTGGATATCAGGCTCTCAGTTCCTTTTATCGATCACTGCTTTCTTATTTCGTAATGATTGCTCGGGAAGGAAAAAGAAAGCGAGGCGAATGGCCAAGAGCCTCGCCATTACAACATGGTTGCGACTAGAAGCAAGTATGAGCGAGTTGCTGCATCATGTGCCATATTCCAAAAAAGGAGCTAATCTTCCTATTACGAGCTAAAGTCATTTGAGGAAATAGCATAGAGAGATTACACTATATCTTTCGTAGTCTTCTTGTGCCCACAGGACACACGCTGATGCATATTCCGCAGACTGGTGCGTTCAGTTTCCTCTCATACTTCTCGATGTGCTTTTCGCATTCTTCAAAATCGACCATCTTGAGATTGGATATAGATGGGTCCCAGAAAGCTCCCTTCAATGCATTTGCAGGACAAGAGTCAATGCAAACTGAGCAGTCTCCGCACATGCTCAGAGAGATTGGCTTGGCAGTCTTGAGCTGTGCGTTTGTTAGAACCGAGATAAGGCGAACGCGAGGCCCAAACTGAGGTGTAATTAACAGGTTGTTCCTACCAATCCAACCAAGTCCTCCTCGTGTAGCCACTGTCTTATGAGGGAGCGATTGTTCGTCGCTACTGACATATTGCGAAACAGGAATCAAATGAGTTTTGAAACCATTTCCTTCCAGGTGTGACACAATAGCAGCGCCGATTCTATCAAGTCTGCTATTCACTGTCTGACGGAGCTTGACGTACATTCTTGTTGGACCATTTGCTATTCCGTCCATTACGGCATCAGATAGTCTAATGGCAATTGCAATGCCGTATGGGAGATGTTCATCTTCATTTGGAACTAAACCAGTTAATTCTGCAAAACCGACCAGAGACGCACCCCATTCAAGAATGAGATTCTCAAGGTGTTGCGAATCTATTCGTTTCATCCTGTGAAACAATGGACGTTGGTAAAATGATATTCTCTTAGTTGCACTTCTAGCTATACGCATTCATGTGAATAGTCGAATTGATTCGGGAAATGCAAATTCTTGAAAGAAGTCGGCTTTGCATAGGCATCCTACTCGAATTCCAGAAAGTTAGGTCCATCCCACTCTTCTCTTAAAATACTGAAGATTGCCAAATCTCGATATTTCCCTGAGAAGAAGCCTAATTGCCTGAGTATTCCTTCTCTCTGAAAGCCATTCTTCTGCAAAACTCGTTCAGACGCAACATTTGTAGTTGCACATGTTGCCTGGATTCGAAGTACAGGTTCCACTAGAAACAGATAATCAAGAACTAGTCCTACTGCTTCAGTGGTATGTCCTTTTCCACGTTCTTCTGGAATTAGGAAATACCCAATTTCCTTGGATTTGGCGTATCCACCAAAATTGGCTTCAAAGAAATGCAGAATTCCTATCCTCGTGCCATCCTTTTTCTCAATGATGAATGTGCCATACTCCGAAGAACGTGTTTCATAGAATTTCTCAACCTCTGAAACAGATCTCTGCCGGCCGAAGAAGTATTTTCCCATAATTTCTGCTTCATTTATCCATTCAATGAAAACAACGAAGTCATCCTTCTCAATTATCCTAAGATTCACGAGATTGCCTTTTAGCAAATTATCACCATCTCGAGTTTATTGGAAAATATCTCATAAGATAGTATAGCCAATCAGGCATATAGGCGTACATTGAAGATGTAATTTGATTTCGCATTATAGTTTCTTCATCATTGATACGCTCTCACGCGCTTTCTTGAAACCAAGGCGCTCTATCTTTGATATTGCATCTAAGCGATGCATTGAACAGTTAATCGATGCAGCTGTCAGTCCTCTATAGCTGGATTCCAATTCAAGAACTTCAGGGATGATTTCCAGCAATAGGTCATTGTCATTCTCTGACAGAATCGGAGATGAAAGGTGAATTCGGTCATCGATCCTTGATTGAGTTGCTTGGATAAATCCGCGAGGTCTTTCCTCTCCGGCAAGATGGAACGCATACGTATTGATTGACTGTCCCCCGAGCCTTCCAGCGATGAAACGAGTTACTCTTGAAGGAATATGGCTCTTGACGAACTTCTTCCGACCCAATGATTCTAGGTGAGAGGCCGGATAGCAATCATCTAGCATTGGACCTATATCTTGGAAGTCAACTTTCGTTATTCTTTGGATACCCAAATCATCGCGAGTATCTCGAGACCTCATCAACGCAATGTCTGATTCAAAACGAATGACATGATTTGTTGTTTCAAAGCCTTCTGAGGTGTACAGTCTAATAGCATTGACATTGTCTGCCCTAGCACCAAGAGTCACCTTCTTCAGACCCATTTCAGTAGCTCTTCTGAAAGAGAACCGCAGTAGCTTTCGTGCCAGTCCCTGTCTCTGATACATCGGATGCGTCATCAAGTTGCCTACGTAGACCTCATTCTTGTCAATATTCAGGAGAATTCCACTAGCAATTGTGCTTTCGACCTCTGCAACATAAAACTCCAGTTTCAGCCCTACCGCTTTTGAAAGGAACTTGTAGGCCGGAGAGCGTACCTTCGCCATTAACTTCCGTACTTCGACTAAGTCAAGACGATCTTTCTCAATGCTGTCTTTGAACGCCAATACCATTAGTGAAATGAATTCATCCGATTCATCCGGCCTCAGCTCTCGTATCTCTGAAGTTGGTGTGTTATTAGCGAATGGCATGAATGATTCACCTAGAGATGGTCACTGCCTATGTTGATTCTGAGAAAAAGTGACCAGAAGATGGCCACTGACTTATCTTTTCGAACTTCATTGAGCGCATGCCGCTTCCGGAAGAACTCTGTATTGCTGCGTAGGCCAGTCTTGAGGATATTCATAGCAACAATGTCACCTGTTATTGCGGAATAATTGTAGAGAGATAACTTCCTATGTGCATTCTTCAAGCTAGTTGCTTTTATCGATGACTGAGATGGTAGCTGAAGAAGGTGCTAACGAGTTGACTGATTTGCCCTTTGTGCAAACAAGTGCTTTTGTTGACAATAGGCACAGATTCGATGGCAATCAACACGACCATGCAACAGGCAGCGCCGCTAGGCCGCGCCGCACTTATGCTGAGGAATATGGAATGATTCAGACTCACGCTCCGGGAGTTTCGGCAAAAGCGCCCTTTCGAGATCGTAGATTTCCCGCGCCCAGACATCAGG
>JBHLND010000028.1:0-16073 GCA_048937485.1 Promethearchaeota archaeon | reverse complement strand
GAATGGGCTGGAAAGAAACGATTCAAGTGATCCTTTTCATCCTCAGCTGGGCCCCCATAGGTCTGCTTGCAGGAACAACAATAGCAGGCTTTGGAGAAGTCTATGAGCATGACTTCAGTATCTACAACGAGGAATGGAACGGATATAGTGAGTTCAAAACCGTTGTAAACGAGTCCGGCTATGATGTCTTGTCTATCCAGTCCTCAATGAGCGTTCTCTCTCGATTTGAGGGTGATGCTGTGATAGTAGTTGCAGGTCCTGTGATAGACTTCACTGCGGATGCACTGTTGGTATTGTTTCAACATCTATCAACAGGCGGAGGCGTTCTCATAGCTGACGATTTCGGTACGGCAAATAACTCCCTATACTTCCTGAACTACTTTCTCCAAGGCGCCATAAACTCACAGGCACCGGGAATGAACTTCACTGGATTACTAACCTACACTAAGGGAGTCCTCTTGGACTTGAACTCCTATGATATGGATCCGCGTCTGCCAGTCATTCAAGACATACGACCCCATGCCATTACCCAGGGAGTCAACGAAATCCACTTGAATTGGGCATCAACATTGACACCAACCTCCCTAATGGGGTATTTTGGAGTTGCTTGGACAACCAATCATGCATGGGTTGAGCCAGATATCGAGGATCCCAATCCTTGGCCGGATGCAGGTGAATGGGCTGGAGTATTGCCAGTAGCCAGTGCAATCGACTTGTCTCTGGCATTTCCAGGAGGCGGGAGGATTGTCGCCGTTAGTGACCCAAGTATATTCACAAATGATATGTGGAGTAGATTTCCAGACAATGCACGATTTGGACAAAACATCATCAATTGGCTTGCTAGGGGGCAGAGTAATTTCACCATAACATTCAGTGAAAACCTTCTTGCAGTTCCATGGAATTCACCTGAATTCTTCTTTGGATTATATCTAGGAAGAGCATTATGGCTCTCAAGTCTGCCATTTATAGCACCACTATATCCCTTGGTGACAGTTCTCGGTATTCGAAAATACCTTCCCGATCCAAAGAAACCTGAAGTTAAGAGCGTATCAGAGGTGTTCTTGCGACGGGGTCAGACATATTTCAGCGAACGGATGCTTTACTACAGAACAGAGGGCAATTATGGCCGGGTAGTTAAAATGCTCTATAGAAGACTGCGGAGGGACCTGGTCAAGAAGAATAGATGGAATCAATTTAGTTCTAGTAAGCTTTGGGACCTGATGAGGTACAAGGATCCCAAGCTTAAGGAAGCTGAATTCTTCCAGACACTCCGCAGAATAGAAGAGATCGCCTCGAATCCTGGTATAAAGGTCAAGGAGAATGAGATGATGGAACTCTTCTTCTTCATGCGTAACATTCAGTCATTACTAATAGACACAAAATAATGTGAGGTAGAAATAGATTGACAACAGAAGAACAATCAGAAACGGAGGTCGCCAGCCTACCCTCAATGAGAATCGACGAAGTAAAAGCAGTCAGCGAGGAAATACTTCGTGAGTGTGCTCGACGGGTGGTTGGACAGACCGAAATACTACGAGATGTGCTGATTGCGTTCTTGTCTGATGGTCACGTTGTCTTGGAAGGTGTTCCTGGCCTCGCCAAGACATACATGGCACGGACATTCGCATCAATTCTCGGTTGTGCGTTCAAGCGTATCCAGCTTACGGTTGATACGCTTCCTGCAGATTTACTTGGAAGCAATGTATTCAACCAGCGGACTGGAGAATTCTGGTTCCGAAAGGGCCCGGTGTTCTCTAACCTAGTGCTGGCTGACGAAATCAACAGATGTCCACCTAAGTCACAGAGTGCTCTGCTCGAAGTGATGGAGGAACGTCAGGTTTCTATTGAGGGCGTGACGCGAAAGCTTCCAAAGCCCTTCCTGATAATTGCTACACAGAACCCTGTGGAGCAAGAGGGAACCTATCCGCTTCCTGAGGCACAGCTTGACAGGTTCATGTTCCGGCTCATTCTAGACTATCCGACTCAGAATGAGGAAGCGGAGGTCATCCGACGAAAGCACATAGGGGAAGTAACCGACTTGCGAGTATTAGCTGACCCCACAACCATTGTAAGGGTGCAGAATGCATGCAAGACAGCATATCTTGAGGAGGACATCATTAACTACATTCGAGACATCATCATCCGGACTCGTAATGATCCTCAAATTCTCTTGGGTGGCTCTCCTAGGGCATCACTCGTGCTGATGAATGCCTCAAAGACACGTGCTGCAATGCACGGACGTGACTATGTAATACCTGAGGATGTTCGGAAACTTACTGTCCAAACATTGAATCACAGAATCATTCTCAAACCGGAGGCTGAGCTTGAAGGGCTCACAGTGGAACGAGTTGTGTCAAAGATTCTTGGTGAAGTTGACGTTCCCAGATAGAATTTGAATAGCTTGATTGATTCGGAGAAGATGTGAAGTGATTACACAAAGAGGGTTTGTAGTAATATTCGCCGGCGTGCTGCTTCTCACAAGCGGCTTTGTATGGGCCAATTTCTACCTCACGACGCTTGGTGTATATCTGATAGTCGGTCTAGTTGTTACTCTACCTCTCTTTGCTCTGACTGCTAACATCGCAGGAATTGAAGTCGACCGAGAAGTGGACAAGGTAAAGGTATTCTCTGGCGACTTCATTCGAGTTCGCGTCACTGTTCGCAATGCTTCTCGAAGACACTTTGATTTCATTGAGGTCTGGGACCAATACCCTGAAACCTGGATTCTTGCCATTGGCGAGAACTTCATAGCATCCAGAATCGAGCCTGGAAGCAGCATAACCTTCTCATACATACTTCAAGCGAGAATGCGTGGCAAATACAATCTGGGCCCGACTGAGGTCATAATGCGCGACAGACTCGGTCTGCATTATTACAAGCGAACCTTGGAGGCTGAAACTGAAATTCTTGTTTATCCCACATGGAAGGATGTCCGTCGAATGGAGGCTCTTGGAAAGCAACGCCAACTTGGTCTCATGTTTGGAGCCCATCGTACTAAGATAGTGGGTATGGGCACCGATTTTGTAGGATTCAGAGAGTATGTGCCTGGTGACTCGTTCAGACTTATTGATTGGAAGACCAGCGCAAAACGTGGGGACATGGTCGTAAAGCAGTTTGAACAAGAGAAGAATGTCCAGATCATATGCATGGTTGATACAAGTGGTAGTATGGGTAATGGCTACCCTGAAAACACCAAATTGGAGTATGCAATCCGGGCAGTTGTCCTCTTGACTCATCTGGGTATGGAGAGAAAGGACCTCGTCGGGACATGTGTCTTTAGCGAGATGGTTCATTCCTATACGCCTCCTTCAACTGCACCGAACCATATGTACGGCGTATTGGAGTCCCTTGCACTGGCCTCCCCTGCAGGCTGGAGTGACTACGAATCTGCAGTTTCTTACGTCGTAGAACAAACTCGAAAACGATCCCTCTTCATATTCTTTACAGACCTCGAGGAGAGTCCTGTACCATTACTTAATGCAATGAAGACCCTTGTTGCCAATGGCCACAGAGCCCTGGTGATAAGTCCCTTTGGCCCGTGGTTCGAAGCACCTGTTGGCCAATTCGGGCCTGTTGAGAAAGTACTGGCTGAAGCGGTTTCAGAAGAGCTCTGGGAACGAAGGAGAAAGATCTCTCGTGCATTGGCCAAGTTCAGTATCTCTGTGGTCAATGTAGGGCCTGAGGACTTCTTGCCAACCATTATCAAGACCTACGAACAAGCAAAACAGAGGGGGGTGGCGATGTTTTGAGAGTTGTCACCTGGATTCTTCGTATCGCTTCTGCAGCAGCTTTTGTCTACATGGCTTGGTTGGTCTACAGTGCCATGTATATCAATGACGTATGGCACTGGGCAGCACCATATGAATTCGTTGTTACCGTGTTCCGTCTTCTCTCTCTGATATTCTTCTTTACATCAATCGTCCTGCTATCAGGTCTTGTGACTGCAGCTACTGGTCTCGCACCTGGCCCTCTTGTAACAGGCCTCTATAACACTCTAATTCTGCGTACATGGTATATGCAGCCGTATGGTGTAGCGGGGCCTCTTACCAATGTTAACCAAGTAATAACTCAGTTTAGTAGTGATATCTGGACAATTGCATGGAGTCTATGGGACAATACATTTCTCTTTCTCTACTTCTTGTGTGCAGGGCTTAGTGTTGCGTTCTTCCTTCAATCTCTCTTCAGAATGGAACACAAGTATGTGGGAGGAGCCTTTGTGTCAATGCAGCTAATCCTAGTTTTGGCTGCATATAGGGGCTTATTGGTTCCTGATTTCGCCGTATTCCCAGGCGACTTTATTCAATTCCTATTTCACCCAATACAGGTTCTCGCGCTTGTTTCGTTTGCCTATCTCGAGCTAAGCTACCAGATGATATACAGCCATTCAGTAGGCAAACCAGTTGAGGATCGAGAAGAAACTCTGAAGAAACAGCTTCTGGCCCTTCGGCAAGCAACACGAAAGGTTGACGCTATTGAACGCGGAGATAAGGTGAGCATCACGGCAATGAGTCGTTCTTCAGGAGCTACCGCTTTCTCATTCTTACGAGAAGCAATCGAACGAAAAGTTGTTGGAACTCAGGATGCTCTTGAGAATCTTGATGCGATATCTGATGTGCGACGGTTACAGAATTTTGTGGATGACATCCTTATTTCGGATCCCAAGTCAAGAGATGAGCTTACTGCCAGAGCTGCTGCTCCGTCTTCAAGTTACATAATTGGATCTACAATAATGGGATCCGCAATCCGGTTTCTGAGTGTTGTTGCCATATCCTTCCTACTTGTGAGTCCATCTATGCTCTCTACTTTGCTTGATTTGCCCCTTGGAATTCAGAATAGCGTGGAGATTCTTCAGCCAGAAATCACTCTTCTCCTGCTTGTTCCAGTGGCACTCCTATTCCCATTCGCAGCGATGGTGATTAGTTGGTTCTCAAAACGTGTTGAGGAAGACAAACCTAAGCTAACGAAGGAAGAGAAAGAAGAGCTTAAACTTCGAAAGAGGAAACTTGATGCCATGAAGAAAGAGACCGCCAAGAAGCGCAAGGCACGTGCGAAGGCTCGTAAGAAGGCACGTAAGATGCGTGAGCGCGGTGAGGAAAAGGACGAATGGGATAAGGCTTTAGAAGAAACCTACTCTTGATTTCAACATTCAAGGATGGTTTGAGATGACAGCAGTTGTTCTCGGTCACGGCGACTTGGATGGTATAACTTCTGGAGCAATTGCATTGCTTGCTTTTCCTGGAGCTAATTTCTACTTCACGCGACCCTCTCAGATTCATCAAGACCTGAACAGAATTGCAAACGACAGACCTACAGAGGTTCATATTAGTGACATAGCAATCAATACGAAGATGTTTGACCATCTCCTGAGAGCTCTTGATAGCTTCCCAGAATCAACTAGGATCTGTTGGACTGACCACCATCCCATTTCAGCCAGCCATAAGAAGCAGTTGTCCGAACGTGTAGATTTGTTTCATGAGGTCGGACCCTGCGCTGCGGAACTTGTCCATCGTAAATTTGAGAATGTCCTTCCAGAGCATGCACTTCGTCTGGCTCTCTATGGTGCGATTGGGGATTATTGCGATGATACGAAGTTCTGTAAGGTGCACTTTGATGATTATGACAAGAGAACACTCTATCTTGAAGCAGGACTACTAGTCCAGGCACTTCAGGAAATTGACTATCGAAAGGAAGCGAAGGACCTGGTTCGCCAACTTACTATTGGCATTGAACCGAGCTCGATGAACGACATAGTTGCGCTGGCGGTGAAGGCAACTCGCATCGAGCATGAGATCTTCCGATATGTCCAAGACAATGCCAGAAAACTGAGTCTTGTTGGATATGTGTTGGATATGCCAATCAATGGCTATCGTGGAAAAAGTGCGAAGTTTGCCGCCTATGTAACCAATTCGAGGATTGGTATCAGTGCCAGGTCTTCCAATGATGATGTTGATATGAGTATTCGACGGCGACAATGTGACGTGGATCTGAACGAGGCTCTTGATACAATCTTGTCCGATATCGAGGGTGGCCAGGGTGGTGGGCATCCTGCTGCTGCAGGCGCCTCATTGCAGAAGAATGATTTTCCACTTTTTCTTCAGCAATTGGCTGAATATGTTGATGCCAAGATCTAAGCAAACATGGAGAGAGCAGCCCACATCACAAAAGCAACAGTTACAATCGCTTCTCCTGCCACGACGCCGCTTAGCACCCTGCTGGTTTTCACACTGATTTGTTCTCCGGGTGCACATACGCCATCAAATTGTTCGATGTCTACATCACGTTGTTTCTCAATTCTATAGTTTAGAATTCCTCCTAAGAGCATTGTAACGCTTGTAGCTGGTGGAATTAGAAGTCCCACGGCTAGGCTGATGGAGCTATATCCCCGTTTATTCAATTGCCAACCGGTCGTTCCCCCTATCACTGCAAACGAAAGGAGGTATAGAAAGGCTAGGATTGGATGCACGCCAGGCAATTGTGCCACTCCTGGGAGCTGAAAGTCCCCCAATTCTCTGAGGCTGATCACAAGAAATCCAAAAAGTTGAGATACTGGTGCTGGAAATTCCGTTCCCCCAAATCCATAGGTTCGGTAGAGAAGGAAGGTGATCAATGAACCTACCACTGTTCCAAGAATCATTCCAATGCATACTGCTTTGAGAATGTTTCTCCCCCTCACTCCAGTAAGTCTACCAAGCTTGAGGTGGACGAGAAGAGCCAAAGCTGCATCTTGCAGTCCTCCTAGCATTGCCATGAATGTAGTTACTGCTTGAAAGGTTGTACGAAAGAAAAGAATGGCTGGAATTGCTACGATGTCTGAGATGTAGCCTGCAAGCATGCCAGTTTCGCTGATAGCTCTAGCTGTGAAATACGCGGATACCATGGCAAGCGGGGCTCCAAATACGAAAAGCAGCCATGGTATACGCAGGTCTAGAAAAGGCTGCAGTATTGAGAAGATGATTATTCCAGCAATCATGAAGAGAATCATCGATGTAAACGCCACCCACGGTGGTACCCTTCCTCGCCTACTCTTCATGTATTCCCGGGGATTAGTAACCATCACTCTAATCTCTTCTTTTATAGCTTCAATGCTGAAGAGCTCCGTTCTAACTCTGAGAAGCTTGGGAATTTCTTCAGCCTTGTGTGGCTTGTCAATCTCATGAGTTGCACTGTCTTTTCCGTTCATTGTGTTCTTGTGGTCATCAGCCAGTTTCGCAAACTGCTCTGGTGTCATCTCCTCTTTTCTACTAGAGAGGATATCACCTGCAATGACGGCCACAAAGACTCCTAGAACAAGATAGATAATCTCTGGCCTATGGAGATGTTCTCCGTACCGAATTGGTTCTGCTCCCTCAATGACTATCCAAATAATCAAAGTCACAAGGGTCCCAATAGCCATCAGCAAGGTCCGTCTCCAACCAACAAAGTATCCAACACCTGCTAAGAGCGGCGAGTTTGCCACACCAACCCAGTTTGGCAATTCTCCCGCAGCCGGCACAATTGGGCTCAATACCTGAGGAAACCTTGAGAGGTTTGCTCCTGTAGCGCTCTCCACGAATCTAGTTGTCCCCATCCATGTTGCGGAGGTGACCATACCTCCTAGCACGTTCTGTCTTGATTCAGGGTCTGCGCCTAGGGCAACGATGCATTCTGCTTGGGGTACAACTTGGGGCCAAGGATCATCTTCGAATTGCTCTCGGAATGGCAATAGAAGAACAAGTCCAAATATCGCACTCAGACCAGTTACAAAAGCAATGAACTCGAATGTAATCACTGCATTTGCATAACTTGGGGTTGTAAAGATGGCAATGGCTGGGAATGTTACTAGCACTCCAACAGAAATGTATGCTGAGCTGTTGGCAATGGCAACAACAATGGTGTTCTCTTCTGGAGTATATCTCCCATAAACACCAAGAATAATGGCCCCAAGCAGCTCGGCTCCAATGAAGTACACCACACCAATCTTGAGAGCTAGGTAGATTCCCAGAAAAGTCATGATAACTCCAACGCCCAGACCGGTTCCTATTGCTCTCTTGGTCAATGGGAATTGGGGCTGACTTATTATGGCTGCATAGACAGCAATGCCACCTGAAGCCATTATGGTTATCTCTGTAAAGATGCCTAGAACTGCTGATATTAGGGGCAGTAGAATTATAGCAAAAGATAGCGCTGCAACCTCTTTCATCCCTGGGGGTGGTCTAAGAAGAGACCCTGCCAATAGAAGTATCTCAACTATGATTCCAATTATAACGCTGGGGTCATTCCATCTTCCTTGCATGGCCACAATTAACACATAGAACGTACCTGCTCCGAAGATACCAAACAGAAGCATTCTGGTATTTCTCGGAACTTGGTTCAATGAATATCCTCCAGCTTAGGCGAGTGCACTATCATCGTTCGGGACAATCAAAATGGATGACACAGGAACTCTCGTGAATTATGCCTGCACATGAGCGATTATTTATCGTTTGTGACCGCCTCAATTGCCCTCAGAACGTGTTTCAATTCTACTCCCCGTAGATTGACTGTCTTTTCTCTGGATTTGTGACCGGCAATAATCTCAATATCGCCAGACGAAACACCAAGTAATTTGGAAAGCCTTTTGAGAAGCTCAGTGTTGGCCTTTCCCTCTCTCGCAGGTGATTTCAGATTCATCACTATGACTTCATCTGTTATCTCTGCAATCAGATTGCGCTCGCTTGATCTGGGTCTTACGACTATCCGCAAATGGATACCACTGTCAGTTACCCAGACAGGGCCTTCACTCATGTCGTTTTAGTACCAAGTATGGTATAAGAGTATGACTTCCAAGTATTTCATTCACATAAAGGCTGTCAAGAATTCCTTTTTATGGTGTCACTGTCTCATACCTTCCTAGAAACCGTATTAAAAGCGGGGTGAATACTATTGTCAGATCCAGTTATGGATGCCTATACCAAATGCTACAATGATAGTGGGAATATGGTTCAAGCCTTTGGAGTCATTACAACCAGCGGCCAAGTTCTTTGGCAAAGCAACAATTGGGATCTTACAGCTGACGCCGCTCAGCTCGGACGAGCCGTGGGCAGCGGGGCTGCCAGTGTAATCCAAAATCAGGTCAAGTACAGTACGATCAGAACCACTCCAGATAGCCTAGTTGCTCGCAACGTTCAAGGTAGTGGTCTTTTAGTCTTGGCTAAGATTGAGGGCGATAAGTTTGTTGTTGCGTGGGCTGCAGCGGAGGCAGCTCCCGATGGCACATATGTCGACGTGGACCGTGCCGCGAAATCTCTCAAGGGCCGAATCTAGTATCTTGATAACAGGACGGACCGAGCGTTAGGTTAATTACAACTCGCCCGGTCCTTCAATTACTTCTCATTCTCCACTGACAATGGACGCAATATGGTGAGAGCAGAATGGACATGACAATTGACAATGAATGGAAACTCCTTTACGCTCACAATCCCAAGATACAGGCTTTTGCAGTTCTTAAGGAGGCAAAGATAATCTGGCAAACCACTAATTGGGACCTTGTCAGTGCATCCATTGAACTGGCAAATGCACCCGGTTCAGCAGCGCCAAGTGTGACCATAAACGCTGTTCAATACAACCGAGTCAAATCAAGTCCGCAAAGCTATATTGCTACCGCTGACAAGAATCAAGGCCATCTTCTAATGGCTGAAATAGAGAAGGATGCCTGGGCAATAGCTTGGGCAACTGCTGATTCTGTGCCAGAACTGACATTGGTCGATTTGTCAAAGACTGCTATACAACTTATGCGACGCGTATAGCCCAACTAGGACTTGCAGATTCGCAAAGAATAAGAGGTGTTTTCCCGCCTATTGGTTATCCTCATGGAAGTGAACCCAACGATGACCGTCACGGCTTACATCATGATTAAAGTTGATGGAATGACAAACCGAGAGGTACTTGACAGAATACTAGGACTAGATGAAACCAAAGAGGCCTTCATCATTTTTGGTGCATTTGACATTATAGTGAAGGCCGTATTCAAAACAAATGATGACATGAGTTCCTATGTTGTTGAGAAGCTCAGGGCAATCGAAGGTGTGGGCGAAACGCAAACCAACGTTTGCGCTACCTGCTAACAGCCCTGAATTCACGGACTTCGCTATGCACGACTAACGCTTCAGGAGCAATTTGCGAATTTTCTTCTGGATATTCATCCATTCTTCAGATCCAAGAGCATCTAGTCTAACAAGGTCCTCATATAGGCTCAAGACAGTCTTATCAGCTACATCTCCCTTGATTAGTTTCGCAATCTCAGCCCTGCCTCGATTTTCAATTCGCATAGCCTCCATCATGAGTTCAACAAGCTCTTCCTTTTCGGCTTGCGATAATTCAATGTCAAAGACATCGAATTTCTTAACATGGCCCTCAACCTTCCTTCTCACATAGGGCTCGTTATGAGTTGATTCGCCAGTTGTTAGAACGAAACCTTTTGCAGTTCTGCGGTAATAGTCGGTTGTTCTTTTTCCAGTAGTCACAGTTCCATATTTGACTACATAGTCCCCCTCAATCAGTTTTGGTAGATGATGGTAGACTTGGTTCTTAGTGATGTTCTCAATGTCTTCATACTCTTCAGACATTTTGACAATCTCGACAACCGACAAAGCATAACGCTTCACCTCGCGTTGACGGATAATCAAATCCCCTGTATCAGGATCCTTGGTTCGAGTGGTGAGAGTATCATCGATACCGCGTCTCAAAACCTGAATGATAAGATATCTAACATGGTCGTCTAGGATTTCTCCCCTTTCCGAATCGTGTACAAACACGATTTCCCTTATGTCCTTCTTGCCCTCCGGAGTCAACTCGACTCCTTCGAGAGCGTCTGTTACTTCAATCTTCGTCAAATTATCACCCGGTTTCGTTCGATTCTCTAGTATATACTACGTACTAACGGTTTTAAAAGGTTTATCGTCTGAACCATTTTTATACCCTAAAAGTCGGCTTGCGAATGGTTTGATATACAAATGGTTTGGTGTGCAAACCTTTATATGCTAAAGCTTCACAGTACTACGTAGTGAACTGCAAAAGTTCTCACAAGAAGCGGTGAACAAGAATGACTCAAGAAACAGGTAGTCGCACTGAAGATGTCCAGCGTGTAGCAGGACCGAGCTACCGTTGGAATGAGGCACTCTACTACGCTTACGTTTCCCGAGGTAGGTAAACATGGCTGTTGAGAGGAATGTCTTGTATAGGACTGGGACGATGAACACGAAGATGGCAAAGGTCCCAACAACCACTGCCATTGGGTATGCTTTCATATATAGGAGGTAGACGATATGGCTCTAGCAAAGAGGCTGACTAAGAAACCTGTCAAGAAGCTGATTTCCACGAAGGCTATTGCATATTCATATCTTTACAGAGAGGTCTAGATCGAGATGAACGCCAAAAAGAGCTCTTCTCGTAATGACACTCAACGAAGCACATCCAGCGATATGGACCAACGTCGCTGTGTCACGTGTGAAGAAGTGCTCATGTGGGAAGCCACCTGAGCACGATTTTCTTTTTCTTGGACACCCCCGGGTGCCTCAAATGGTCACTTTCTAAAGACAAGCGAGTAGAAGGTTCCATTCATAACGTAGTTTAGTTCCACATCCTTTGCTTTCTCAGGTATGTGTTCCAATGGGGGTTTTGCCTCAAAAAGAGAGTTTGCTTTGATGATCTCTTTGCCTCTCTCTGTCTTTCTGACTTCAGGCGATAAACCCTCATCTACTACCATAACAAATCCCCCCTTCTTTGTGATTCTTAGCATCTCTCTTAATGCCCCAGGAATGTCTGAGAAGGTATTGACTCCTCCACTATGAATTACAGCATCGAAGAAATCGTCTGCATACGGAGTCCTGAAGACGTTGGCACGAACCAGGCTCACCTCAAATCCTTTCTCACGGATTTTTCTATTGGCAACACGAAGCATTCCCCATGATAAGTCCAGTCCGTGCAGATTGAATCTTCCCATTTGATCGTCGAATACATCATGTAATGCCATAAAATTGCCAGCTGTGCCAATGCTCAGGTCTAGGATTTTCAGCGGCCCCTCCATGGTTATGTAATGAGTAAACGCTTTTCTCTCTTCCATCATGTCTATGCCAAGCCAGTCATCGTACTGCTTGACAAGTTCATCATAATTTTCAGCCATCTCATCGTACTCTGCAATCCACTTTGCATCTTCATCAGTAATGGCAGGAAACACTAGGGACGGGATACCCTCCTTAATTGGCCATGTGTGACCTTTTTCGCAGGCTAGGGCTCCTTCGTCAATCTCGTCTTGCTTGGAATTGCCGTCAGTCATGAAGAGGTCCTTGCGACATTTCGGACATTTCAGGGCCTTTAGAAGCGGCGTTTTCATTTTGCGTACTCCGATGAATTGTGACAGGGTCTTCCAAGACAATCCCAGATATAATCTAATCTTATAACATCGTAGGATAAGTTGTCCTATGACATATTGGACTATTCGATATCTCCATCCAAGACCCTGAGAACCTGCGAAAGCACTGCTGTTATCACTTGACGCTGCAGAATGGCTATTAGCGGAACTCGAACGATGAGCGCCCAAGATTTCCCATGACTTGAAGTCTTTCCAAACATGCCTATGCTATTCGTATTATCTGCAATTATTATTCCCATTTGGGTCGGGGTCCACTCGTCCAAAATAGCACCATTCTGTACTACTTTGCTCAACTGCTCTACTAGGTCGGGAGGGCTCATTGCGCTGACATCCATCATGTTGCCATAGTGTGAAAATTCTGGCCATTCCTGCATGAAGGTCTTTGATGTCACAAGTTTGATGTCAACACCACGTTTCTTTGCACTAGCTAATGCGGGCCGCGCTGTACTTAGAATTCTTGGGTCCAGTGTGGCAACAAACACCTCTTCTTTGGCGCCTCCAATGATGCCTCGAATCTCCATCTTAATCTGATCATCACCTTCAACGGTGTACACATATTCACGGCCTTCCATCACTCTTTCATTCTCGATATTCTCAAGAGCAGTTCGCACTACCACTCCTGATTGCTGTATCTTCTCAACTAGCAACGGAATTGCTTCTTTGGGAGGATAAGGTCTAAATTCGGTAGGGTCACTGCCAAGCACCTTCCGCACAAGCCCTTTGTTCTCAAGAGAGTACAGCACGTCGTACACCTTGCTACGAGGGACGCCTGAATGGTCGGCTACGCGCCGCGCGGTAGTCTGCCCCAAAGCTACAAGAGCTCTGTATGCCTTTGCCTCATTAAGATGGAGGCCCAAATTCATCATGCCTGATATCATGTCGTCGCCTGCCATAGATAGACCCACTACTGGACTCTGTACGGAATCTTTTCAATCCCTTGTCACTTTTGAGGTAACAGGTTGACCTACTCAAACTCTTCCGAATTCAAGATCTCTGCGATTTCAATAATGCAGCCTTCTGTTTCCTGACCCATGTAAGTCAGTGCCAAATGGGGACTTCTTTCATCACTCTTGACCTGATATACCAATTCCATCTCTGTCTAACAGTCCTTTGTCTCAGCGAAACTCTCTGGATCGCCTTTGGCATTGGGATTCTTTTCTTGAAGGTCTTGTTCATACCGGTTTCCCCAACTTAATTCTTTCAGACTTCTCCAAACCTTTGCCTGCAGGAGATACCCTAGTTTCAGTCCTTCATCTTGAGCCTTGAGGTATCTATCGGATACGAATCCGCTGCTGTAACACCCAAAGTGACACGAATTTCATATCTTTCCGTGAATACATATCAAACGGTGGTTAGCCTGTCTGTAATGATAGAAATCTCAACCCTTACCCACATCTATGGCGGACAGATGAAGGCGCTTGATGCCCTCTCATTCTCTGTTGAGCGAGGAGAGGTTGTAGGTCTCCTTGGGCCCAACGGTGCAGGGAAATCGACAGCTGTGAAGATGATAACTGGGATCCTCCGACCAACAGCTGGGAGTGTCAAAGTAGCTGGTATGGAAGTTTCAGAGAATCTTGATGAGATTCGTAAGCTCATTGGATTCATGCCCCAAGAAACCGCCCTGTACCAAGATCTTACTGCCCGAGAAGCATTGGAATACCATGCCGATCTTTATGGTGTGCCAAGGGATGAGGTGCAAGAACGTGTATCTTCTATGTTAGAGCTTGCTGGACTAACACATCGCAGGGATGACTTAGTGAAGACATATTCTGGAGGAATGAAACGTCGCCTTGCACTTGTACGTTCAATATTGCACAACTCTGAGCTCGTTATTCTTGATGAAATGTCTCTTGGAGTAGATGTACAAAGTCGAAACTTGATTTGGAATCAAGTTCGAAAGATGAAAGGAGAGGGGCGCACAGTACTATTTTGCACGAACTACATGGATGAAGCTGAAGCACTGGCTGATAGAGTCATTGTGATTGACCAAGGCAAGCTTGTAGCTGAGGGATCTCCTAGCGACTTGAAGAAACAGTATGTTGGCAATTATCTGATTGAAGTGTTATTGGAGGGTATGGATTCAACTCAAGACACTGAATGGCTCAGCAGGGAGCTAAAAATGGAGGTTGAGAAAGTTAGCGAACCTCTTGATGGAGGCCCTCGTACTGCGTGGATTAGAAGCCAACAAGGGCATTCCGACCTCCCAGCAGTGATAGAACACCTAACGAACCAAGGGCTGAAGGTAAAGCAAGCTTCTCTTAGAGAGCCCTCCTTGGGCGATGTCTTCTTGGCCATCACCGGATCAAAGCTGAGGGACTGAAAGTGTTACGAGAGATCGCAGCTATCGTTCGGAAAGACCTGAGGCAGGCAAAGCGAGACCCCCGCTTTATTGCACCAAGTTTGATAGTGCCATTTGTTCTTGCACTGGTCTACACAATAATGTGGGCCCAAGTGGGTGGAGGCGAGTCATTTGTTTGTGGTCTTGTTATTGAAGACCAATCATCACAGGCCGATGAAATGGCTCAGATTCTTGAGAATATGATGTCGACCACGAACCATACTTGGTTTAAGATGGAAAGATATGATTCTGAAACAGCAACAACTCTATTCCATAGCGGCGAGCTTGCTGCCTATATCCTCATCCCCAATGGATTTGGTGCAAACATATCAGTGGGCATCAAGGCTACCGTTATCATCAATATAGCGAATCTGAATGATGATGTAGTCAAGAATTACGTGCATCGAATTCAAGCAGGAGTCCTTCTCTATAACCAGAGGGCTCTCTATCCAGACTTCGACCAGTCTGAGGCAAGAGTTGCATTGGATGAAACCCTGAATCTGAATGAAACACCGTCGAACATTGCCTACATGTATGCAGTTTCTGTCATCCTGTCAGTGATAGTTTGTGCTGTTACGGGGCAGGCTCTTGCCACTGCAACTGACTTTGAGACGAATGCCATCTTTGATACACTGAACTCTCCTACAAACAGGTTTGCTATTGTGGCTGCACATACTCTTGCTGCAATTCCACGGTCGCTTATCGTGCTTATGATAACTGTTCCATTTATCATTGTGGCAACAGGGACGCTTCCTCTAGGTAATCTTGTGGTACTCACACTGATACTCCTTCTCTCAATCTTGGCTCTTGTACCAATAGGTGAGCTTATTGGGCTTAAGGCCAAAAGGAGAGAGAATGCTATTCTGTTCTCTGTTCTATTCAGCGTCGTTAGTTTCTTGGCAGGAGGGGGTCTTGCTCCCATTGGTCTAATGCCTAGAGAGTTGAGGCTTGTTGTTCTGACGTTGCCCACAACCCATTCAATTAGCATGTGGTCCAGGGTTTTCTTCTATGACACAATTCAAGGTCTTATGTTTGGCATGATGGCGCTAATCGCCACATGGGTAGTATTCACGCTAATTGCCGCACAATTGATGAAAAGGGAGGTGGAACGAACATGAGCGAATTTGCAAGAGTGTTTCGTGCCTCCTTCGTTAAAGAATCGAAGACTTGGTTTCGAAATAAGAGAAGACTGGGATTCATAGTTCTCTTTCCTCTTCTATACTACTCGGCCTTTGTTCTCCTAATGGGCGGAGTGTATGCAGGACCTGGGGTTGATACTGCACTTGTAGTGGAGGAACTGAATCCTGGAACTTATACAAATGGCTTGATCGAGATACTAGGTCAACA
>JBHLND010000302.1:0-3869 GCA_048937485.1 Promethearchaeota archaeon | reverse complement strand
TAAAGGAAGCAGGATCCGCTATTCTAGTTTCAACTCACATTCTTGAGGTAGCTCAGAAAATCTGCGACAGATTCGTCATTATGAATGAAGGAAGGGTTGTGGGGAAGGGTACTCTCGATGAGCTCCTTGCCGCTAATGGACAGACAAGCAATCTGGAAGAAGTATTTCTCTCCTTGACTGGGGGAATTCCTTCAGAGTAGGTGACTCGTCCTTGGTGATCACAACCCTGGCAATTGTTTCCAACGAACTGAAAATGCAGTTCAATCAATTCAAAAGAACAATCAAATCCCCCTCTATGCTCATGTTCTACGGGATTACACTATTTGGAGTCTATTTTGTTAGTCTTGTTGTATCCTCAATTCTAAGCTTTGGGCCGGTTCTGTTCACCATGGGGTCACTGTTAGGTGAGGTCATTGGACGTGGAATGGTCTTCACAGCCATTGGGATTCTCAGTATATCTTCAGTGGTTGGGGGCTACTTTGGCATCGGTCCCGCATCACTGGTCACATTGCCTGACGAGTATTTGATGATGGTAGGACCGGTCAAACCCTATCAACTTATGATGGGAAGATATACAAAGCGGCTAATTCGAAAGGTAGTTTTCACATTTGTCGGTCTCCTTGCGCTCTCTCCGTTGGTGATCTCTGCTAATGTATTTGTGATCCCATTGTCCATTCTGCTCGTTACATTCGTTGTGTTCATTGAAACCAACTACTTCCTTGGTGCTATTAGTGCATATGTACACATCAAGGCACGGAACAGAATCAAGTCCAAGCTTCAGTACGTGCCTTTGCTTATCCTAGCACTGACTTTGTTCATCCCAACTCTGCCAGAATTTGTAGATTCAAATCCGTATTTGATAGTAGTTCCTTCCAATGCCACGTCAATCATTATTACTGAGATGACAGGACTCTTCTCCGTTGGCGTCAGTCCGGTATACGGATACGGTTTCCTTATACTTGGATTTGCAATTTCCCTGCTTATACTGGCAGCCATGTCAGACAACGACTATTACGAAGTCTTTGCCACCGGATATGGACAGGAGCAAGCTGAGTCTCGCTTCAGTAGGATAATCCGCGGGCAAGTTGATTTCTCGGGAACGCGATTCACTGATCCCATGATGTGGATTGTACTGAAGGACTTCTGGAGCAGAATGAGAAATCCATTGCAGATATGGAAGTATGTCTACATCGTTGTCGGGACGATTGCTGCCATATATTTGAACGTTGTAAGTCCCGAAACTTTCCCTCCGCTAAATGTATCTCCAGCCTTTGCCGCCACAGCCGTTCCTGCATTTCTCCTGATACTTCTCCTCATGATACAGCTGAGTAGTGTGACTTCTCTGTTAAGCTTTGTAGATGAGCAGGAGAACATCTATCTAATGAAAGCTAGTCCTTTCCGCCCGAGTGATATTGTTCTTTCGAAATACATGCTCAGTGTGTTGGAGGTGGGATTATCGGCAGTCCCATTCGTTGGATTCTTGGCCTATTTCTTCAAGGTTCCGGGGTATATTTCACTCATGTCTCTTGTTGGACCGCTAGTGCTCATATTTAGCGCCACAGGAGTGGCCATTGGTGCGTATGTCCCGGTCTTTACTAACGAGCCGAAGGTACTTCCTGTACCCTTGGCATTCTCCTTTCCAGTCGCGAATCTCTCCCTCGGAGCCTTACTTATCTTCATTGTAGCAACTCTCTCAGAAGACTACATGCTTCTCCTGGTTCTTCCAGTTTTTGTTATCGGACTTGTGGCCTTTCTGCTATGGGCAGCCGTTCGAGCGATGTATTCATTCAGATAGGCAGCTACTGGAGTCTAAACGCTAGTCTCATTGCATTTACTATGACCAACAGAGAAACGCCCATATCACCTAGACCGACTGCAAGCCAAAGGGTTGCAAGTCCTACAAAAGCCAGAGCCGCAACAATCGCTTTCAGACCGATTGATAGAGCAACGTTTTGCCGTACAATACCCATTGTCTTTCGAGCCTGTTTAATGAGTGAAGGTACGTGACTAAGATCGTCCTCCATTAAAGCAACGTCAGCAGTTTCAAGGGCGAGATCGCTACCTATAACACCCATTGCAATCGACACATCAGCAGCAGCGAGAGCTGGTGCATCATTAATACCTTCACCGACCATCACGGCTACGCCGGTAGACGATAGCTGCTTTATGACATCAACCTTCTCATGGGGTAACAGATTGGCTCTGTATTCATCAAGACCTAGAGCCTTCGCCACTGTTTCTGCAGCTGCTTCATTGTCACCGGTAAGCATGACAGTTCTAAGACCCAATGACTTCAATTCGTTGATTACATCAATTGTTCCCGGTCGAACCGAGTCTCCTAGTACGATTGTCCCAATATGAATCCCCTGAACTGCTACATAAACTAGGGTCCCGCCCTTGCTTGGGCAAATGTCGTGAGTCGTAATGCGATGCTCAAGTAGAAGGCTCTTCCGACCAACAACTATGCCTGTACCATCTACACGACCTGTAACACCTTTGCCAGGAAGGGCAAGGAAATCCTCCACAGGATAAAGAGACAATCCCTGAGTCTCAGCCTTACTTAGCAATGCCTTCGAGATGGGATGTTCTGAAAGGCTCTCTAATGATGCCGCAAGTCGCAGTACGGCTTCTTCATCATAGCCGTTGTGACTGCACACCTCCACAACTTCAAGGCTACCTAGGGTGAGCGTTCCTGTCTTGTCAAAAGCAACTACTGTTGCAGTACTCAGGGACTCCATATGTTCAGCACCCTTCACAAGGATACCATGCCTAGCCGATCCGGTTATTGATGAAACCATGGCAATTGGAATTGATAACGCGAACGCGCAGGGACACGAAATGACGAGAAGCGTGAGTCCTCTATACACCGCTGCTTCAACTGGCATTTGAACCAGTACAGAAATAGCCACGACCAGAAATGACCCAAAGACCACGAGAGGAGTATAGATATGCGAAAACCTGGCTATCGCCCTCTCGGTTTTGGACTTCTTTGACCTAGCCTCTTCAACTAGGCGTACAATGCGTGAGAAGACCGTATCTGTAGCCTCATGTTTGACTTCGAATTCTAAGTAGCCATCTAGGTTCATGGTACCTGCATAGACCTCAGATCCTGGTTCCTTGGAAGCAGGTGTGGATTCCCCTGTAATGGTGGCCTGGTTCACCATTGAGAATCCTGAAACAACAGTACCATCAAGGCCAATGCTCTCGCCAGGTCTAATGACAACGATATCTCCAAGCCGTACATCTTTCGCTGGAACTGCGGTCAGCTCATCATGCCGTTTTACCGTGACTTCCGGAGGTGATAGCTCAACAAGCGCTTGAATGTCTTCCTTAACACGGTCTCCAGCTTTGTCCTCCAAGACATTCGCAACAAAAAAGAGGAAAATCGCTGCGGCACCTTCAGTTGGGGCTCCAATAAGGAACGCGGCGATTCCTGCGAATGTCATGAGGAAGTTGATATCAAGGTGTAACTTCGATGCGCCTCTAATGCCCCTAGGAATAATCCAGCGACCTGAAGTCCCCATTGTGGCTAAACTAAAGATGTACCCCAGCGAGGGATTTGGCAAAATGAATTCAAAGATGACTGCCAAGAAAAGCATGACACCGGACACTCCAATAAGTGAACCCTTCAGGCGATAATTGGAGTCACGATCTTCCTCCTCGTGTCCTGCGCAATGGGCGCAGACTTCGCTGCTTGTACTACTCTCCAGCAACATGCTCAGACGCCCTCCGAAGTATATCTCTGACGCAGTCATCAATGAGGCTATGGTATACTTTCTTTCCTTCGCGTTCGTGTCCTACAAATCCCAAGTCTTTAAGCAGCCGTAGATGGTGACTAACGCTGCTAATCGGCATGTCCAGTTTTGAAG